>CALCEG010000057.1 GCA_937900435.1 uncultured Alphaproteobacteria bacterium | reverse complement strand
ACCTTGTTTACATGTGTGTGGTTGACTAGGGTATTAATAGATTGGTATATGAACGGTAAAAATAAAAAAATCGGCTTTGTCGGTGGTAAAAAATAAGAGTGTAAAGGGGTAGTGTTATGAAATTGCAGGTAATGAAATATCGTAAAATTGCGTACATTATTTCTGGTGCGTTGGTTTTGTTATCAGTGTTGTCACTGTTATTTCGTGGATTGAATTATGGTATTGACTTTGCGGGTGGTATTTCAATGGAAGTTGTGCCAGTTGCCGAAAATTATGGTATCGAACAGATGAGAGAATCTCTGGATGAATTTAACCCAGAATTGCAAGAAGTCGATGGCCATTCAATATTGATTCGTGTTGGATTGCCAAAGGGCGCAACAGATGCAACGCAAAATGAACGTGTGGCAGAAATCAAAGATATCCTGGGTGATAATGTACAGTATACTCAAATTCAGGTTGTTGGACCAAAAATTGGTGGCGAATTAGTTCGTGGTGGTATCTTGGCGATATTGTTTGCGTTCGTTATGATGGCGATATATGTCTGGATACGATACAAAGGCGGATATGCAGTCGGTGCGTTTTGTTCGTTGTTTTTGGATTTTGTGTTAATGTTTGGATTCTTTTCTTTGACAGGGTTGGAATTTAATCAGACGGCAATTGCGGTTATATTGACGGGTATTGGTTATTCAATTAACGATAAAATCGTTAACTATGACCGAATCGATGAAAATGTCAAAAAGTACCACAAAATGCCGATGGCAGATATTATCGATTTGTCTGTAAACGAAATGTTGCGCCGTACAATGCTGACCAGTGTTTCAACACTGTTGGCAATGATTGGGTTGGCCTTGTTTGGCGGACAAGTCTTGCGTGAATTTGCATACGCGATGGGATTCAGTGTAATTATGGGAACGTTTACAAGTATTTATGTTTCTAATATTATGCTGTATCACTTTAATTTGCGTGATTCAGATAAATAATAATAAAATAGTGTGTCGCAACAGGAGGGAAATAGTTATGAAAATAAAAAAAGTTTTTATCTTTTTACTTTCGATTCTGTTGTCGACACCTGTTTTTGCCGCAGACTTGTTTTTTAAGGATGAGCCTGTCCAAGGAGGTTTGCCAGTATTTGAATTGTCAGAAACTTTTGCGGATATTTATAAAAATTTAAATGATGTAAATTGGGGCGGAAAAAATTTAAATGTAGCAATAGAAAGTTTAGAAAATCTGAATAAAGATGCGCATATCGCCGCAACGGATGATAGGGTGGTCTTGGTTTGGAAGGATGTTGTGATTGGTAATTTCCCACGACCTGCTGCAGACGATTGGAATGGATATGGCGAAATTACAACGGCGTTAATACTTAAAATGCGTGAAAACGATTCTGTGTTAAAAAAATTGTCGAAAAATGATTTATATGCACACGTTGTGAATGCGTTGGTTCGTGGAATTGATGAAAATGGACGCTATGTTTTAGACCCACAGGCAGAAATAAACGAAGATGGTCGAATCTTAACCAGTCTGGGGTTAGAGGGGGCGCGTGATGAACGTGGAAATTTTCGTGTAAGGAATGTTTACAAGACTTCACCTGCGGATGTCGCTGGGCTGAGAATAGGGGATATTATTGTCCAAATTAATGGAAAAGATGTTCGTAATATGTCGGACCGCGATTTATCAAGTGTCTTTATTGGGTTTAATTCTGGAACTGTAAAAATGCGTGTTTTGACACCTTTTGGCGAAAAGGCGGTTGTGTTGCGGCGCGCAACTGTTGTTTCGACAGATGCTGATATTATTTATCGTGATGATGATGCATGGGGTGGTTTGTTAGAGATTGTTGTGCATAAATTGTCAGATGGTGCGGTCGATATTGTTAACGAAGCATTGGCACGTTATCCAAATGTTGCTGGTATAATACTTGATTTGCGCGCAACAGTTGGTGATGATGAAAAAGCCACCGCCAGATTCGCAGGAATGTTTGTTGGAAGTGCACCTGTAATGCGAATCGTTGAAACAGCAATGGATGAACTGGAAGTTGTCCCAGCAGGTCAGGCGATTACAGATAAACCGTTGGTGGTATTGATGTCTGATACAACGCGTGGTACGGCCGAAGCTTTGGCTGCTGCAATCTATGAAAATGAACGTGGGGTTTTAATTGGTACGCCAACCGCAGGGGACGCGCGTATCGCAACACAAATCAATTTAAAAAATGGTGCGATTCTGGAATTATTAAATAAGTCTATTAAATCTGGTAAAGGGCAAAAGATTGACGGACGTGGTGTTTTTCCGGTTGTATGTTTGTCTAATATCAGGACACAGCAACAGCAAAATGCATTCTTTTTTAATGTTATTAATAATGATTTTCATGCGCGTGATTTTAATAAGGAACCAAATGTTAACCCAATCGATATTAAACGCGGATGTCCTGTGATTACAAGTGGTACAGATGAAGATGCAGTTGCAATGGCGGTTGCAGTAAAGGTTCTGACGGATAATAAAGTTTATGACGAATTAATCATTAAATAAGTGGGGTACTAAATGTTTCTGACATCAGATAATAAAATTAAATGGCGTAAAATGGCAGTTGCCGCGATTGTGGTTGCGGCGCTGGTGTTGATGGGAATTTTTTGGTTTGATAAACCGTTGTTTGTACTGTTGCGAAATTTAGATTGTAATTTTTTTCATTTGTTGGGGGCTGTTTTTGATGACAAGGTTTGGTTCTTGGCAACAGCGTTGGCGGCATTTGTATTCTGTGTAAAAAAATGTGCGAAAACAGATTGTGAATTTTTAATTAACAGAAAAAAAGTTGGACTTTTTTCGTATGTGCGTAATTTTATCGCAAATACAAAAACAAATAATGCGTTTTTGATTTTGTACAGTGTTTTGGCAACAGGGATTATAGTAAAGTTATTAAAAATATTTATTGGACGCGCAAGACCTGTGTTCTTTGAAGCGTTGGGTATGACAGGTTTTTTCCCACCATCAACAGATTGGGCGTTTAATTCGATGCCGTCTGGACATACCGCAGTTAGTTTTGCTGGTTTGGTTATGATTGGTATGTTGCTACCAAAATACAAGCCGTTAACGTGGACGTTGGCTGTCTTGATTGCAGTGTCAAGAATCGCAGTTGGGGCGCATTGGCCAAGTGATGTCTTGTTTGGGGCGTTTATTGGTATGGTAATGGCAGACGTTGTAAAATGGTATCTGTTGAAAAAATAAATAAAAAATTTATTTTAAGTACCATAGCATAGGCCGTGAAAACAACTAAAACGAAGGGAAGTACCGTACAACAGAAACCAAGCCCAAATGGACATTAACTGATTCCCTAATTAAACATTTATCAGTAATACTATATAAAAACTACTATTCAATAAATATCTGACCAATCCAATGGATTAAAAACACCTTTTTAATACCCATTTTATTTTTTAAATCAAATGTTATTGGAGTAGCCACATAATAAACTGCATCTTTCATTTATTCTTCTCCTTCCTATTTAATAAACATTGAATCGCCAAATGAGAAGAATCGGTATTTATTTTTGATTGCTTCTTCATAAGCATTTAAAATCATTTCTTTATTAGCATAAGCACTAACTAACATAACTAAAGTAGATTTAGGTAAATGAAAATTAGTAATAAGACTATCAATAGCTTTAAATTCATATCCAGGATAAATAAATATATCAGTCCATCCAGAACACTCTTTAAACTGTCCATACTTAGTCATAATAGTCTCCAGTGTTCTAGTAGTAGTAGTTCCTACCGCTACTATATTTCTACCTTCATTCTTAGCTTTACTAAGTATATCTGCCACTTCTTTATTCATACTATAAAATTCACTATGCATCTTATGTTTAGTAACATCCTCAACATTAACAGGTCTAAACGTCCCAAGCCCAACATGAAGCGTAACATAACAAACAATAACACCTTTATCTTCTAATTTTTTAAGTAAATTATTAGTAAAATGAAGTCCCGCGGTAGGCGCAGCAGCACTACCAATATTCTTAGCATATACAGTTTGATATCTAGACTGATCATCTAACTTAGTTTTTATATAAGGAGGAAGTGGCATAGTACCAAGTTTATCTAATATTTCATAAAATATGCCATCATATATAAATTCAAACTCCCTAATACCTTCTTCGCCTATTTTAATACATTTTGCAAGAAGAACCCCATTACCAAAAGACACAATAGTACCAACACTTACCCTTTTAGCAGGTTTAACTAAACACTCCCAATTATCCCCAATAGTATTTTTTAATAAAAGTACCTCAATAACCGCTCCAGTCTCTTTCTTTTCACCTATCATTCTCGCAGGCAATACTTTAGTATCATTAAGAACCAATACATCTCCCTTATTTAAATAATTTATAATATCATAAAATCTACAATCTTTTTTATCTCCATTATTAGCATCAAGAACTAACAATCTAGATTCTTCTCTATTAACCAATGGTACTTGTGCTATTAATTCTTCAGGTAAAAAATAATCAAAATCATCTGTCTTCATTTTCTTCCTTCTTTCCTGTAATATTATAAACTATTTTTTAAAAAAAATAAAGACTTACTTCTATTTACAAAAGTGCAAAAATATAGTAATATTAATATATAATATAAGAAAGAAGGAAATTATGAAAAAAAACAAATTATTAATATTAATACTAGCCATGCTAATAATACTACCAGGATGTAGTTTAACAAAAGATAGTATGGAAGACATAACAATTTATTCAACAATATATCCAGTAAAATATCTAATTGAAAATTTATATGGAGAATATTCTACAATACATAGTATATATCCATCAGGTATCGATCCATCAGAATATGAATTATCTGAAAAGAAAATGAAAGAATATGCTAATACAGATTTATTTGTATTTAATAGTTTAGATAAAGATAGAGATTTCGCTGTAGATATGATAAATGAAAACAAAGATTTAAAAATAATAGATGTATCACTAGGTATGACATACGAAAATGATATTGCAGAACTATGGCTTAATCCTTATAATTACCTAATGATGGCACAAAATACAAAAAACGGATTACTTGAATATATAGATAATCCATACCTAATATCTAACAAAAATAAAACAGGTATTGAAGACAAATATGAAGAACTACAATATAATTTATCAAGATTAGATGCTGACATGAAAGAAAACATTTCATTAGCAACATATAAAACAATAGTAGTAGATAACGATATGTTTAAATTTTTAGAAAAATATAATCTAAAAGTAATATCATTAGAAGAAAACGATAATTTAAATGAAAATATAATAGCAGGATATTACAACTCAAACGCAAGTTTTAAAGATACAAACGTTAATGCAACTAAGATTAGTGCTAAAGATGCGTATTTAGTAAATACTGCCTCTGGATCACTACAAGTACAATCATATTATATTAATGGTGGTAACAATCTTACTATTGGAGCCACTATCGTGTACCAAAGCGCAGCATCAAAAGAAAAATATGAAACAGCAGTTACTGAATTAATTGGAAGCATTTCATATTCTGATGATTCATTAAAAGCTATTAGTACTATCGAAATGTATTCTGAAGTATTCGGAGCATATAAAGGTGTATTTAATTATAATGTTCCAACAGAAGCACCTTCTGTAGAAGATCCTTCATTACCTAATGTAGAACAAAATAACGAAAATGTTGAAAATGAAGAGAAAATAGTCAATGATTTTGCAGAAAAAATCAGAACAAGCGAAAATAGACTTGACATTTCCACTGAGTATGATATAATGCAATAGCTCTATGGAGGCTTAGCTCAGCTGGTTAGAGCGCATG
>CALCEG010000056.1 GCA_937900435.1 uncultured Alphaproteobacteria bacterium | reverse complement strand
TCATAAGAGTCTATTATTTCTGACATTAATGAATCAGAGAAATCTACTCCGATAAATATTAGTGTATGAGTATTTAAACTAACTTTACCGTCTTCCTCATTGAATATTGCGTTTTTATGGGTTATTATAGTGTTTGTACGGAAAAATAACATAAGGCGTTATAAATGAATCTATATAAATTTGTATCAGATAATATTAAATCAAAAATTCAAGAAATTGATGCTGTTAAAGATGTCTTGAATGATGATGTTGCGAATAATATCGCGTTGGAAGTGCCGAAAATTCGCGACTTTGGGGACTATTCAACAAATGTTGCAATGTTGTTGGCGCGACCAATGAAAAAATCGCCGCGTGATATTGCGCAAATGGTGGCGGAAAAAATCTTGGAATTGCCATTTGTTGCAAAGGTAGATATCGCAGGCCCAGGATTTATAAATATTGTTTTGAAAGATGCTTTCTTGATAAAACCACAGGATTTTTGCCAGAACTATCAATCAACAGAAAAAAAATTGATGATTGATATGGATTACGGCAGTTATAATATTGGAAAGCAGTTGCATATCGGACATTTGCGTACCACTGTCGTGGGGGATACTTTTAATCGTATTGCACGATTCTTGGGACATAAAACAAAGTCTTATAATCACATGGGGGATTGGGGGCGTCCGATGGGGTTGATTATCGCGTGGATTTTGGAAAACGGTATGCCAAAAAATGCAGATGATATCAATGTTATGTATCCGGCGTCTGCGACACGCGCCAAAGAAGATAAGGATTGGTTGGAAAAAGCCCAAAAAATAACCGTAGAACTGCAAGGCGGAAACCCAGAATATAATGAAATTTATAATACTTTTGCGCCAATGTCTTTGGGGCAAATTTCAACGATTTTAAAGCGACTGAATATCTTGCCGTTTGATGAAAACAAGGGTGAAAAACTGGTTGCTGAATATGTGCCAAGTGTACAGAAAATCTTGGATGAAAAAAGTCTGTTGGTGCGTGATGATGGGGCCGATATTATCCCGGTAAAGTTAGATTCTGATATTGCGCCAATGCCACCGGTGTTGTGGCGGTCTAGCACCGGCGCACAGACATACGCGGCGGCGGACTTGGCGGCGATATATTACAGAACAACAACAGATAATCCAGATGATATTGTGTATTTTACTGATAATCGTCAGAAATTGCACTTTACACAGGTGTTTCGTGCAGCAAATATGGCAGGAATGGATTCTGCGAATCTGCAACATGTTGGATTCGGTACAATTACAGGCGCAGATGGAAAGCCGTTCAAGACGCGCGATGGAAATGTGCCACAGCTGGATGAAATGTTGGATATGGTATGTGAATCTGTGCGTGCGCGTGCGTTGGAATCTGGTAAAAATTTGTCGGATGAAACGATTGAAATGATTGCCTTGGCTGCGTTGAAATTTAACGATTTAATGCATGATGTTAAATCTGATTATGTATTTGATGTGGATTCTGTTACACAATTCGAAGGACGTACAGGACCATATATTTTATATACTGCTGTTCGCTTGAATGCGGTCGCAAAGAAAGCAAACGATATGGGGCTGACACCAGCCATAAATGATTTGCCGTTAAATGGCGAAGAACGTAATTTATTGTTGCGCTTGATGGATTTCAGACGTGTGTTAGAAAACGCATTTACGCGCAGGGCAACTGATTTGCTGGCGAACTATACATACGATTTGGCACAAGATATAAATACTTTCTATCATAATTGTCCGATTTTGCGTGATGATATTGATGCGAATGTAAAACAAATGCGTTTGTATATTGTTATGGCGGCGCAAAAAACATTGAATGAAGCGATTGATTTAATGGGATTGCGCGTGCCAGAATCAATGTAATGTTGATTGCATTTGTTATGCAGGGCGGTTTTTCCGTCCTGTGTTTTTATGAATTCATACCTGACGAATTTTGTATGGGGTTTTGACATAATAATCAGGAAATGAATTGGAAAAATAGAAAAATTTTTTGGTCGATTTTTATTGGTTGCATTGTCGCAATAGTTGTTTGTTTTGTTGCGATATTGTTTGTGAATAAAAAAGATTATTTTTATGCAGGAACATTGGAAACCGCAAAAGTTGTTGTTTCAGCGCGTGTAATGTCTGATATTTCAGATGTGTTGGTTGTCGAAGGGGATGTTGTTAAATCTGGACAACCATTGATTACACTGTCGTGTGATGCATATAAAATATTGGCGCGACAAATTGATAATGACTATGACAGGGCAATAAAATTATCAGAACGAGGACATTTGGCACCTGTGGAATATGATGCCTTGACACGAAACAAACAGGACAATGATTTAAAATTAAGTTGGTGTAATGTGCAAAGTCCCATAGACGGTATGGTAATAACAAAAGTGCACGAAGTTGGCGAAGTCGTTTCGCCGGGGACTCCGTTGGTGGTGTTGGCAAATCTATACGATATATGGGCGTATTTTTATGTGCCGTATTCTATGTTGTATAAGTTAAGCGTTGGACAAAATGTGGTCGGAATATTGCCCGAAGCGGATAATATGAAATTCAATGGGCGTATAGTAAAAATTAATGAAGTTGCAGAATTTACCCCAAAAAATGTACAAACGCGCGATGAAAGAACGCGTCTGGTTTATGGCGTAAAGGTTCTATTTGATAATCCTAAATTGATTCTGAAAGCAGGTATGACAATCGAAAGTACGTTGTTGCCAAATGAAAAAAAATAATGCGGAAATTTATGTAAAAAACGTTTCGAAGCAATTTAAAGAAATTGTGGCGTTGAATAATGTTTCTGTGCAATTTCAAAGTGGAAAACTATACGGATTAATTGGACCAGCAGGCGCAGGAAAAACAACGCTGTTTCGCGTAATGCTGGGGCTGATGAAAGAAAGTGCAGGAAATATTTTTTATAAAAAAAATGGCAACAAAATACGCTTGGACCAAATTCAGGAATATATTGCGTATATGCCACAAAGTCAAAGCCTGTACGCTGATTTGTCGGTGGAAGAACATCTGGATTTTTTTAGAAAACTGTATGGTTTAAACGATTCGGATTATGAACGGAAAAAAAATGAATTAGTACAGTTGGCACGATTAAATGATTTCTTGGACAGGCCGGCTGGAAAATTATCAGGGGGAATGTATAAAAAATTGGGGTTGATATGCGCGTTGTTGCAATCGCCAAAAATTATGTTCTTGGACGAACCGACAAATGGCGTTGACCCAATCAGTCGGCGTGAGTTTTGGGTGTTGCTGCATAATGCAAAACAAAACGGAATAATGGTTTTGGTGGCTACGGCATATATGGACGAAGCCGAGCGGTGCGATGAAGTTGTTTTGATGGAAAATGGACGTGTCTTGGGGGTTGGGGCGCCTGACGATTTGTTGCGTGAATATAACAGTCGTAATTTTGATGAATTGTTCTTGGCGCGCGGAGATAACAAATGAATAAAAAAATTGTAGTTGTAAAAAATATGTCTGTGCAATTTGGCGATTTTTACGCGGTGCACGATGTGTCTTTTGATGTGTCCCAAGGTGAAATTTTTGGCTTTTTAGGCGCAAATGGTGCAGGCAAGACAACAACAATACGCGTGTTGTGTGGTTTGTTGCCTGCAAGTAGCGGGGTTGTTATTGTTGATGATGTTTTGTTTATACAGGGACGCGAAAATGATGTTAAGGAAAAAGTCGGATATATGTCGCAGCGCTTTACATTGTACGATGATTTGTCTGTAAAAGAAAATTTCGATTTCGCGGCTAGTTTGCGAAAACTTGATACAGATTGGTACTTGAAACAAAGAAAAAAATTGCTGGATTTTATTGGGTTTGACAGAAGTTTGAAAACTGTGGTTAAAAATTTACCGTCAGGGATAAAACAACAAGTCGCACTGTGTGTCGCATTGATTCATAATCCCAAAATAATCTTCTTGGACGAACCAACCGCTGGTGTCGCACCGCGTGCGCGATTGCAGTTTTGGCGATTGATAAAAATGTTGGCTGAAAACGGAACAACTGTATTTGTAACGACGCATTATATGGACGAAGCAGAAAACTGTGGACGAATCGCATTAATGCGAAACGGACAATTAATCGTAATAGATAGTCCAAAAAAATTAAAACAAAAAACGTTTAGTGGTTCTGTGTATCGGTTGCAACCGCGCAAGAAAAATCCACAAATACCCGATTTAAAACAGATTGATATGTGGCAACCATATGGTAAAAATTTTCATCTGCATTTTAAAAAAGGGGTACGCACAACAGAGGCGTTGCAAAAAATAAAGTCTGATTGGAAGATTTCGAAAATTAAACCATCGCTGGAAGATGTTTTTATCAAATTGGTAGAGGGGGAAATTTAAATGAAATTATTTTCACCCAGACGATGTGGTGCAATCTTTTCCAAGGAATTTAAACATATATTACGCGACCCATTTACGTTGATTATGGCATTGATGTTGCCGTTGTTGATTGTCTTGATTTTGGGTAGTTCGATTGAATTTAATGTGAAATCTATTAAGTTAGCAGTGGTTGATAATAATCAGACAACACAGTCAAGAAAACTGATAGAAACTTTTGATAGTTCAAATTATTTCAAGTCATTTGATGCAAAAAATCCAAATCTGGTGTTTAATGATATCGTTTCTGGTCGGGCAAGGGCGGCATTGATAATTCCACCTAGTTTTACCAAAGACTTTTTTAGTGGAAACGGTGCAAATGTTCAAATATTGGTTGATGGAACAGAAACTTCGTCGATGGCATCGGTCGGCAATTATTTGACCGAGATAAATAAAAATTCTTATTTCAAAATACACGATTTGCCGTTGGGGTTATACGCAGAAAATCCAAAATATAAAATTAGATATTTGTTTAACCCGGAATTGGTTTCAAAATGGTTTACCGTCCCAGGATTAAGCGCAGTTGTTATCGCGCTGGTTGCGATTATGTTAACAACATTGACAATATGTCGTGAATGGGAACGCGGATCTATGGAAATGTTGCTGGCAACACCTGCATCGCGTTTAGATATTATTGTTGGCAAGGTTGCGCCATATGCGTTGCTAAGTTTTGTCGGATTTGTTTTAGTGTTTTTTGTTGCACGAATAGTTTTCGGTGTGCCGTTTGTTGGCAGTTATTGGCAACTGATTTTTGGGACTTGGTTATTTATCATTGGATATTTAGCCATTGGGTTATTGATTTCTGTATCCACTAAAAGACAAGAAGTTGCAATTCAATATGCTGCGATAATTGGATTGTTGCCAACTGTTATTCTGTCGGGTTTTGTTTTCCCGATTGAGTATATGAATCGCGGCTATCAGTATGTGTCAGCGATGTTTCCTGCTAGATTTTATATGGATATAACGCGTGACCAATTCTTGAAAGGTAGTTCGTTTGTTGATATTTGGTGGCTGTACTTGGTTTTGGCAGTACAGGCAATAATTATTTTGTTAATGTGTGTGGTTAAATTTAAAAGGTCATTAGAATGAAAGTCTTGAAAGGTTTTTTAAAGAAGGAATTAATCGCGTTGTTGCGCAGTCCTGTTTTGATGGTGGCGATTTTAATTATGCCGATTGTGCAGATGATTTTGTTAAGTGGCGCAATAAGCTTGCAGGCAACAAATCTGCGATTGGTCATGCAATATTTGCCAAATGATGTCGTTATGGAAAAAATATATAATCGTGCAATTGGAAGTGGTTTCTTTGTGCCGGCTGATGTTGGAAATCGTTCCCCAATTGATGCAGTGCAGGCCGGTGTAGCAGATGTTGCAATTGTTGCGCCTGATTCTGGTTTGACGAAAAGTATGTTAAGAGATGATGCCGAAATTCAAATATTAATTGATTCAATGAATATTTTAAAAGCGCACAGCATAGAATCTTATTTGCGTGGGATTATAACGCAAACATTGTTGGATTATAAACACGAAACCTTAAATCCGCCGATAAATTTTCATGTACGCATATTGTTTAACCCAGAACTGAATACCAAATTTTTTATGGTTCCATCAATTGTTGCGATATTGGTGTTTTTATCGCTGTTGATTTTAATATCTGTATCAATCGCCAAAGAAAAAGAAACAGGAACAATGGAAACCCTGATTTCTGCGCCAATTTCAAAATATGATATTCTGTTGGGTAAAGTGTTGCCGTACATAATTGTGTCTTTTGTGGTTATGTTAAGTATCGCGGTTGTTGGGATGATTGTTTTTCATGCGCCGTTTGTTGGCTCGCAGTTTATGTTTTTGCTGTCGTTTTTAGCGTTTTGTGTACCTGCGTCTGGTATAGGGGTGTGGTTGGCAACATATACTAAAACGCAACAGCAAGCAATGTTGGGACTGATTATTGTTGCATTCTTGGCATTGATGTTGTCTGGGGCGATTGTATCAACGGAAAATATGCCCCTTGTTTTGCGCTGGATAAGTTATATAAATCCATTAAGCCACTATTCATATCTGGTGCGAAACATAATGTTAAAGGGCCCCGATTGGTTGTATTTCTGTAAACACGCATGCGCAATGCTGGGGGCAGGGGGTGTTATATGGTGGGTGGCAATAAGACGATTTAAAACGACTTTATAAAAAATAGGGGGTATGTATGAAAAAACTAGTTTTGTGTTTATTTGTTATATGTATGGTTCGGCCAGTGCGTGCAGATTTGTATTCGGCGCTAAATATAGTTTATAAAACAAATCCAGTGATTGAACAACAGCGAACGGTTATTGATTCTGCATACGCAAATGTAAAGTCTGCCGCCACTGGGTTGCAACCGTATTTGGGGCTTAGTGGAAATGTTGGGGCGGCGCGTACAAAGTTTGGCGACTATACGTTTGATTATTCGCCGCTACAATACGGAATTGAATTTCAACAAAACTTGTTCCAAGGTGGTGCGACTTTTGCGCAAATCAAGGGCGCAAAGGGGGAATTGGCGGCTGCGAATGCGAACTTGTATGCGGTGCAGCAAAACGTTTTTCTGGACGCGATAAACGCGTATATAGAAGTGCTGAATGCGCAAGAGGTTTTGAATCTTAATACAAACAATCAACGTGTGCTGGGGGAATATCATAAATACGTTTCAGATGTTCAGGCGGTCGGCAGATTGACCAAAACAGATGTCGCACAGGCTGCAGCCAGACTGGAAATGGCAAAGTATAGTGTGGCGGATGCAAATGCAAAATATGACAATGCGCTGGAAACCTATCGCAGAATTTTTGGTACAGAAAATCAAAGTTGCAGTGATGTTGATTTAGAACCTGTAGAACATTTGTTTCCAACTGATATAGATTCTGCCCAAGAAGACGCTTTGCGTAAACATCCGATATTGTGTGCCTTGACGGCGCAGGAAGATGCGGTAAAGCAAAATATTACAGTTGCGTATAAATCAATCTTGCCATCAGTTGATGTGCGTGGGGCAATACAACAAATTGATGATGTGCCGTATTTGGACGAAGTGCGTGACAGTAGAATAGGGGTCTATTTAAAAGTACCACTGTATGACAAGGGAAATGCGTTTGCAAATGTTGAAAAAGTTCGTGCAAATGTTGCAGGAATTCCATTTTTGAAGTGGAGTGTTACATTTGAGGCGTTTAGAGATGAAATGGGCTTTGGTGTAGCAAACGAATATCAGCAACAGCAGATAACATTATATCCTTTCATTACACATATCGGTGAAAATTATTTATATAGAGGATATGTAGCAACAGATCTCAAAAAAAT
>CALCEG010000055.1 GCA_937900435.1 uncultured Alphaproteobacteria bacterium | reverse complement strand
GGCGGCATGCCACGGTTAGGATATGATGTCGTAGACAAGAAGCTGATTGTAAATCCAGCCGAAGCAGAGCAAGTGCGACAGTTGTTTGAAAAATACTTGGAACTGCAATCTGTGAACGACTTGACCCAGTGGTCCGAAGGCAACAGTATTCGCGCCAAGGCATGGACGACCGCCAAAGGGGTGCTGCGTGGTGGCAAACCCATTACCCCAAACAGCATGCACAAGATTTTACGAGACAAAATCTATATCGGGATGATTGAAAACAAAGTCAGCAATAATGTTGCCCGTGGCGAGCATCAGGCAATTGTGTCGCCGGAAGTATTTCAACGGGTACAGGATGCATTGGTTGCGAATTCTAACAATACCAGTCATCGCAGGCGGTCGCCAAACCTGCTGTCACGAAAGCTGTATAACGACAAGGGCGTGCGTTTTACCAATCAGCACGCATGCCCCAAGGACAAGGTGGGGCCATATTACTATGCGACACGGGGACTCTATCTGCCGGCGGCACAGGTGGACGAAATAGCCATGTCTGTTGTGGCCGAATTTCTGGACAGCGATATGAGTGCCCTGTCTCAGAATGCGATCGTAGCTTTAAAACGGATTGTGTGGGATGACCTGTCATACCTGCAAAGACGAGAATTGGTTCGCGTTATGATTGAACGAGCAACGTATTCGCAAGAACAACTGATATTCTATATCAACATCAACCCACAGTTGTATAACTCATTTTTATCTACATACCATATCAATCATAATAATAGTCCAATGGAATATACGGCAAATGGCGACACGGTAACGATTGTACGCCCGGTTGTGTTGCGCCGATATGCCAATACCAGATTTGGCGGTGAACGCAATGGGACGCTGAGCATTACAGAAAACAACCACCTGATATTGAAGGCTTTCGCGACGGCGTGGAGATATAGGGAATTATACGAACGAGATGGGGATATCCACAGAATATTCCAAGAAGAACACACTTCGCCACGCCAGTTTTACAGACACTTGGATATTGCATATATGAATCCGGACAAGGTTAATGAAATCCTGTCCGGGAAAACACACATAAGTGTTAATGATTTGTTCCAGATTGCTAAAGAAAACTGTATCTGATTATATCTTCATACCTTTGGGCAACTGACCACATTTAGACTCTATGTCCTGGATTATTTTAGGCCCCACACTTTCTATATCAGCTTCAGGATCTTCTATCATTATTGTGATTAGTTTTTCTATAATAGTGTCAGAAACACATGAGCATTTCTGTTTATTTTTCTCGGAAGTTTTTTTAGACACCTTCCCCATCTCTTCTAAACAAGCATCATAAATTTCTGATTTTGTTTCTTTTAATCGCTCTTCTGCCTCAATTGCGTTGGAAGGGGAATATTCATATTCAAAACCAACAACGGGAACGGTATTAGTATCACCATCTTTATTTTTATACTGATATGTACTAGTGTACACAATACACTTGTCTTTTGGTGCAATTATTCTTTGTTTGTCATATAAAATATCACTTAAAGCCTTCGGCACAGCTACCGTTATCCCCCAAGCACAATCATCATAACTAGTTCTTTTACACGTAAACGCTAAAGCACCGTCACCAAAAACTTGGAAAACTTCTATCTCTTGAACATTTTCACATCTTGGATTTCTCTCTCTTTGTATGGAATTAACTACCCCTGCCACACATGCAGATAATAGCAGTGGAGAAACGAATAACAACAGTCTGCGCATAACATAAACCTCTTGCTATGAACTTTAGTGCAACAACTGGCTTATTGTCAATAAATTCGTAAAGTGGCATCGGGATTTTGAGCGTTGTATGTAAGCGGTGGGGATGTTCGATTATTTGATAACTTCGTTGCACATACTGGGAACTTCGTAGCGAAAAAATGGCAGTAATCTGCCTAAAAACAAAGCCCCGACAGATATTGTCGGGGTTTTGATTATTTCTGGCGGAGATGAAGGGATTCGAACCCTTGATACCCTTGCGAGTATACCACATTTCCAATGTGGCGCACTAGACCAACTATGCGACATCTCCGAATAATGTTAATTAGATTATTCTTCGTCAGATGTTTCTTCGGCTTCATCAACCGTTTCGTCCGCTTCTATGGATTCTGCCACTTCGTCGTCCAAGGTCGCTTCCAGCTCTGCATCAATTTCGCGCAACAATGGATCAGTTGTGTCAACTTCCAATGATTCTTCGCCGTCCAATGCAACAGGTGTTTCCTTGTACGATTGTACAAATTCATGACGAACTGCATCAACATCCAATTTGCCACTGGCAATTTCACGCAATGCAACAACTGTTAATTTATCCTTGTCCTGAGCAACCACAGGTTCTGCACCACCGTTCAAATCACGAACACGTTGAGATGCCAACATCCCAAGTTCATAACGACTTTCTACATACGGTAATGTATCTGAATTTGTTGTACGTGCCATTTTAATTCCTTTGTTGAAATCATTTATAACCACGTTATAATGCCCTATGGACGGTAAAAATGCAAGAAGAAAATAAAAAAAACAACATAAAAACATTATCTTTCGGTTGCAGACTGAATGCGCTAGAGGCTGAAAAGATTAAAAATATGCTGGAATCGCATATAGAAACGGCTATTGTCGTTAATACTTGCGCAGTTACGGCAGAGGCAGAAAGGCAATCTGGGCAGGCAATCAGAAAAATCGCACGCGAAAATCCAGACGCGCCTATATTTGTTACAGGCTGTGCCGCAACGCGAAACCCAGAACTGTTTTCACAAATTCAAAATACGTTTGTCATAAGCAATTTTGATAAACTTAATTTAGGACTTTATGTTTCCGCGATAGAAAATGCCCCCTGTCATATTGTAAGTCCAGAAATTACAAAATTCAAAAGTACAGATGAAAAACTGTCCAAACAATTTATACAAATTCAAAATGGCTGTAATCATAGTTGTACTTATTGTATAACCAGAAAACTGCGTGGCAAAGCCGTTTCTTTTGATTACAAAGACATATTGTGCGATGCGCAAAATGCGGTGCAAAAAGGGTTCTATGAAATCGTTTTAACTGGGGTTGATATCGCATCATACGCAACAAGAAAAGACGGCAATCCGTTCCTGATATCCGACTTGTGCCAAGCACTATTAAACGATGTGCCAGAAATAAAAAGATTACGATTGTCTTCGTTGGATCCTGCGGTACCAGATGTGAAAAATATTATCAATCTGATTTTGCACGAACCGCGTATGATGCCACACATTCACTTTTCAATGCAGTCGGGATCGGACACTATATTGCAAGCGATGAAACGCCGACACAGTGCGCAACAAGTGCGCGAACTGGTTGCAATGGGAAATGGGAAAATTTCTTTTAGTTGGGATATTATTTGTGGATTCCCAGGCGAAACAGAAGAACTGTTTAACGAAACACTGCAATTAGTTTCCGAGACTAAGCCAATTAAAATTCATGCATTCCCTTTTTCGCCACGACCAGATACAGTTGCCGCAACAATGCCGGAACAGATTGACAGGTCTGTTTCAAAAAAACGGGTTAAAATTATTGCTGACTTAGCCAACAAAAATCGTATGGAATTTATGCGGGCGCAAATTGGAAAAACACTTCAGGTATTGGTTGAAGAAAACAATATTGCACGTTGTCCTCACGATATCGCGGTAAAAATTATCGGCAGGCCCCTGCCCCCACGCACAATTTGTGATGTGCAACTAACTGATGTCGACAACGATTATTTTGTTGGCAAGGCGATTTAGAACTGTTAATATCAAAATTATGAAAAAGAAATTAATTACTTTATTTTTAATGTTTGTGTGCGGTATCGCAAATGCAGAAGAGTTTAAAACCAAGGCAAAATCCGCCTTTTTAATTGACTACGATTCGGGGACGGAAATTTTTGCAAAAAATGCAGATACCTTGATGCCGCCGTCTTCAATGATTAAGTTGATGACGCTGGCGGTTCTGTTTGACGAATTAAAGGCCGGAAATATAACAATGGACACGCGATTCCCTGTTGGTGAAAATGCGGACTATAATCGCCCAGAATGGTATCCGGCCAGTAAAATTTGCTTGGTCGCAGGACAAGATATTTCTGTGCGCGATTTGATTCTGGGATTGATTGTGCTGTCTGGGGGCGATGCATCGGTCGTAGTTGCAGAGAAATTGGCTGGGACCGAAGTGGCGTTCACAACTAAAATGACCGAAAAAGCACGCAGTATTGGTATGGAACGGTCTACGTTCGGTAATGCAAGCGGACTGCCAGATCCTAATAATTTAATGACCAGTCGCGAACTGGCGATTTTAGCAGAACACTTGATATCCGATTATCCTGATATATATCCAATGTTTGCAACCAAGCGGTTTGAATTTAGCGAACACAAGACAGACTGGTGCAAAGAATGGGGGCGCACGCATACCGTAAACTATAATAAGTTGCTGTTTAATATGCGTGGCGCAGATGGCCTGAAGACAGGACACACTTCGGATGGTGGTTATGGTATGGTCGCCAGTGCAAAAGTCGGTGGTCGCAGGTTAATCGGTGTAATCAACGGCTTTAACGGCAAAGGACACGATGCCCTGTCTGCGGAAATGAAAAAGTTGTTGGAATACGGCTATGCAACGACAACTAACAAGACTTTCTTTCAAGCTGGCGATGCGGTCGCAGAAATCCCCGTATGGTACGGTCGCGAAAAGACAGTCGTTGCCACAGTTGACAAGCCGTTTACCATCACCGTTGATAAAAATTCAGGGATAAATGGCGTGCGTGTCTTGGCACGATACAATGAACCAGTTAGCGCACCAATAATGGCAGGCGACAAAGTCGGTGAAATCGTCGCTGAAAGATACGGAAAAACCATTGCGCGCGCGCCACTGGTCGCAAAGTCAGATGTTAAAAAAGTACGTTTCTTGGGGCGTATAATCGAAAATATCAAAGTAATACTGGGGTTAGAATAAAATGGCACCACGAAAAAAATCAGCATCTGATTATAAATTTCCCCACCCGATGGATAATGATTGTCTGGTCGGACATTCTGATGTTTGGCGTACTTTTGTTAACGCGTGGGAAAATCGCGATAAGCACCCAATACACCCTGTGTGGATGCTGACCGGGACCCATGGTATCGGTAAAGCCACACTGGCGTACAAAATTGCAAAAATGGTTTATGGAAATGTCGGGGATTTCTTTATCATTGATATGGAACGAAATATTGATGACAAAGGGAAACCAAAAACAGATGGTAAGGTTATATCCGTCCATACCGTCCGCGCAATGATTAATAAAATGCAAATGTCGTCTATGTCGGGTGATTGGCGCGTTATACTGATTGATTCTGTTGACCAATTAAATACTTCTGCATCTAATGCAATATTAAAATTACTGGAAGAACCACCAGAAAAGACCTTGTTCTTGCTGGTTGTTCATCAGTTGGCCAATGTTTTACCAACGGTGCGTTCGCGTTCACGCGTGGAAAAATTAAGACCACTGTCTGTATCAGAACTGCGTGAACTGTGCGCGCGCTTTTTGCCCGAAGAAGATATCAGCACCGATATGCTGAAACTGGCAAACGGCAGTTTCGGAAAAATCGCAAATTTAAAACAATCTGGGGGCGATGTTATTTATACAGAACTGATTAATGCATTGAACGACACGCATACAAACAGCGCAGATATTATGGCAATCGCAAAAAAAATTGCGCCAATGCCAGAAATATATGGGATTCTGTTGGATGTGATTGCGCACTTTGGTTTGGCCGACCTGTATCCTGTGGCAACACGTTCTGTGGCAGATATAAAAAACGTATATCTGGAACCTGAAATCGGAATATTTAAAATCATTATGGAAATAAAAAAATGCTTATAGATACACATTGTCATTTAACTGATAATTATTGTGATGGAAATGATAGCAGCGATATAATCTTGCGCGCCAAAGAAGCCGGGGTTGGTGTTATAATTTGCCCAACTGCCGACCCAGAAGATATCCCAGCCGCACTGGATTTGGCAAAAAAACATAAAAACATATTTTGCACCATCGGAATCCACCCAGAACACGCGCCTGCAGATGCAGAACAGTATCTGACCGATGACGTTATGCGCAATCCGCGTATTGTCGGGGTGGGCGAAATTGGGCTGGACTATCATTACAACAGCGACACGCGCACAGAACAAATTAAACTGTTCGAACAGCAACTGGACATCGCGCGTAAATATGCCCTGCCCGTTGCGATACATACACGCGATGCCGAAGAAGATACCGCTGCAATTTTAACAGGCGATATTGGTGGGGTTATGCACTGTTTTACCAGTTCGTGGGGACTGGCGAAAGCAATGTTGGATCGTGGGTTCTTTTTTTCTGCTAGTGGGATTTTAACATTTAAGAATGCGGCTGAACTGCGTGAAACTTTTTCCAAGATTCCGCTGGACCGTATCGTTATTGAAACAGACGCACCGTATTGCGCGCCGGTACCATATCGTGGTCAGAAATGCGAACCGGCTATGGTTGTTGAAACCGCGCGAGTATTGGCGGAAATCAAGGGTGTTTCAATGGACGAATTGTCCGAACAGTTGGAAAAAAACGTTAAAAATCTGTACCCAAAAATAGAATTTTAGATGAATTTTTATTTGTTCTTGCAATAAATCTATATATTGTATTATAATCCACATTGAACCAGATGGGAATTTGGTTTGGGGCTGTCGTAGGCCCAGTATATCCGGTGCAAATATAATGAGCGTGTCGTAATCCGACCTGTGTTTTCCATATTTGCACTGTATTTTAACAACCCTGATAAAGTGTCGGGGGGCTGTCCGCTATACAACAGGTGCATTGCGCCAAAAGCGACAGAATCATTGATATACTGATTTACGAACTCCCCGACCGCTAATGATTCCCATGGCGGTTATTTTATTGGAAAGAAAAAAAGGGGATGTTTATGAAAAAATTATTCATGGGGCTTGCATGCAGTTTGTGCGCGATTACAACCGCAAATGCCAGTATTATATCACGCAGTTTCTTAGACGAAGCGTTAACCAATTATGCAACATCAACCGCATTGGATTTAAAGGCAGATAAGGCGGATTTAACTGCATTGTCAGAAATTGTGGGGACGCCAACGGAAATGACGTACGATGATATATTAATGCCATCTATGATTAGCAACCTTATTGGCAATGCTTTTTCTAGGCAATTTAAAGACAGACCCGTCCCAACAAATGATATATCTGA
>CALCEG010000054.1 GCA_937900435.1 uncultured Alphaproteobacteria bacterium | reverse complement strand
GAAGGATAAGGCTACCACACTGGAGCTGATGAAGAAGCACGCTGCCATTATGGCACCCAAGTTCCATATGGTGCTGCAGATGCTGCGCGCAGCGGTTTATTTACCAAACTGGCGCGTGAAATAACAATGGCGGCAAAACTGGGCGACAAAAACCCGGACAACAACCCACGTTTGCGCTTAGCGATTTTAACCGCACGCAAAAATTCAATGCCGAACGACAACATCAAACGCGCAATTGACAAGGCATCTGGCGCAAATACAGAAAATTACGAATCCGTCAGATACGAAGGCTATGGCCCAGGTGCAGTTCCTGTTATCGTAGAAGCGCTGACCGACAACCCACGCCGTACAGTTCCTGAAATCCGCAACATTTTTGCCAAGAACGGTGGCAACATGGGCGAAGAAGGCTCGGTCGTATTTATGTTCACACGCGCCGGTCAAATTATGTATCCTGCATCGATTGGTAAAACCGAAGACGAAATGATGGAAATCATTATGGACGCAAATGCAGACAATCTGGAAACCAGCGAAGAAGGTTTTATCATCACCACAAAACCCGAAGATTTTATCACCGCGCAAAAAATCCTGGCAGATAAACTGGGCGAACCAGAACAAGCCGAATTAACCTGGTTACCAAATATGCCAATGGATTTGGACGATGAATCATATGCAAAAATCGAAAAGTTGGTTGATGCATTGGATGCAAACGACGACGTACAAAAGGTATTTACAGCCGCGGCATAAAAACACCAACATAATCAAGAACAAAAAAACCGCCAATGGCGGTTTTTTTAATTAAATTAACGACAACCAATAACAGCCCAATCTGCTGTTTCTGTTGGTTCTGCAACCATTGTACGAATCGTATAACTTTCTGCACAATTACCTTCATCATTAAACACAAGTTCTGAATAAACATTTTCTGTATCTGCATACAATTCTGCAATATTTAAATTTCCCCTCACAAAAAACTTACCATTTGGTTCAATCGCTTTAACCGCAGCCACCCACTCTTGTGTTACAGGACATTTATAAACCAAATGTTCAGCTGTTGTTTCAATACGTTCACACCCTTCAAAAACAGCATCATATTTTGTATAATCTTCTGATGCACAGGCCGCCAAAGAAATTATTGGCAACATTAACAATAATTTTTTCATAATTTTCTCCTTTATTTTTTTAATTAATACACAGTAATAATAACACAACATCAACAACTTTGAAAGATTAAATAGAATGGTGCAGATAAAATGAAATCGGGAATCGTAGTGTACAGAGGTTACATAAGATTCCCGATTTACTTTTATATACGCCATTATATTTAATCTTTTATGCGGGCAAGATCGTCATAGATTCTATACCTTTGGTCGCTTGTGTCGTGATATTCGTATGCGGCACCACCCGCAGAATACATATTGAATAAATCGATCGTTTTTTCCAATGCTGCGGTTACCATTTCTGCGGTTGTGTTTTGGTCGTACTCGATTAAGCGAACATCGTTGTTACGCAGTTGCAAGAATCGCATTATTGGGGTTTTTGATTTTTCTGTTGTTGGGATTTTAAATCCACCAGACTGCAAGATTAATGCTTCCAGTGGTAACTGTGGCATATTGCCGTCTAATAATTGTTTTTTCGTTGGTGCAGCCCCAGTTTTTATATCCAAGACACATCCGTCCCAAACGCGGTCTGCACGCGCGCGCACAATTCGACCTGCGATTTTTACTTGCCCACCAATTTCCGCATAAGATTTTGATTCATTTAAAAATACATCCGCCAAAACTGGGGCAATTTCCAAAAACCGCTTGTGCCAGAAATGAAATACAATGCTGTTTTCGCCCAAGATTTCACGCGCACACGCATCCATCTGAGCAACCAAATACGGCACAGAAAAATCTGTCGCATTTTCTATGACTGAATGTACCAAGTTTCCAAAATCACGCGCATCTGGCAAGGCCCAATAATCATTTTGGACATTCAATCGCAAAATATGGCGCACATAGAAAGCATATGGATTATGTATCAACAAATCCAGTTCCGTCACAAAAACATCAGACCAATCTGGCGGTGGCATTGGCGCAGAATAATCCAACTTTTTTTCTGGGACATTATCACGTTCTGCAACCAGTGCCAGCAAATCCGTATTTATATTAAAATCGCCCCGGCGCGCCACCACACGCGACAAGAAACGCGATTCTGTTGTCTGAACCCCACCTGCAACCGCCGTCCGTAACCAATAAACCGTTTCACCACAAGATAAATTGATAAAATCCAATGCCTGCAAAGAAACCTTGCGATCTGGCGATGGCAAACCTATACTTTCTGCAACCGATTTTGGCAACCAATTATTTTCATAACCACGCGCAGGAAACATACCATCATTTAATCCAGTCAGCACAACAACATCTGCACTTTGCATACGCGATTCAATCGTCCCCAAGACAACAACCTGTGCATTTTCTTTCATTTGTGGTCGCACAGATATCCCAGTCAAACAATCCGCAACAAATACGCGCGCATCACCTGCCCCCACAATAATACCAGCAACCATTAATGCATCAGATAATTCTTTTATCGCGCCCCACACCTGCACACTGTCTGGGGAATCAATCTGAACAGATGGCGTTAACGCGTCCGCATAGATCTCAACCATTTGCGCAATTGTATCGAATAAATTTTGATTACATTGCGCATACAGTTTATCAAACGGATTTTGTTCTTGCTCTATCCACTTGTCCAACAAATTTAAAATTGCGCGCCCAGCATCAGTCATCGTCCCAGATGTCCCAGATGAAAAGTCCGCTTCTATTCCTGCCACACGCAATTCTTCGGCTATACGTTGATTTCCGGCGGCATCAGGCGTTATTACCAGCACAGATTTATTATCTACGACCGCTTGTTTTGCAATTTGTGCCACGACCGCCGCTTCGACAGATTCGCGTGGCGCAACAATCAAATTACAATTTTTTAAATTTCTGTTTATGGTTGTATTTTCCACACAATCATTTCCAAACGCATAATTCATAAAATCAACAACAGAATCACCAACATCTATTTTGATAACATCATCTGCCGTAATCCCGATTCGTTTAAGCAATTTGTATTCTGCATTATACGGATTTGTATTTAATTCAAAATCCTGAACACGCCCAGAAATCTTACCACTTAGCAACACGCGCCCATACTTTTTATTTGCGACATTAACAATTAAATCTGCAGTCGCAGGCACGCTGCCCGTTGACCCGCAAACAATCACCAATTTATATTTATCCAGTACATCAATCCACGCCCGAATATCACGATTACGCATCTGGGCAGACGTTAATCTGTCCCCCATATATTCTGGCAAGAACCCCGACAATATACTTAAAATTCTAGCTTTGTTTTGAAAATGGTTTGCATATTTTTCATCAACTAAATTTGCCCAATTTATATCAGCCGGATTAACGCCCTCGTTTTCCAAATAATCTTGTATACGCACTAAATCGTGGGCCACAGGCAATGCAGTTGCTAAATTTCCGACACTTGCATCTGCCGCCAACAACTTTGCCAAAACGGCAACCCTTTCCATTTTTGAAACGACATTGTCTTTATCAACAATATCTTCGTCAAATTCGTCATCCACCCCTTCGCCCAAGGCAACCAATCGTGGCAGAATCGTAACACCCCCCAACTTTTCTGCAATCATTTTTTCAACACTGCGCACTGCACGACGACTGGGCAAGAAAATCAACATATCAGCAACATCACCCCCACTATCCATCATCACGCGCCACAACGCGTCCAATATTTTTGCAGGATTTGTTGCACAAAAGATATTGTTATTTGATTCCAAGCGTATTCCTTATTGATTCCAATCCCGTCTTTTTTTCTGCAGACGTTTCCAATATTTCTGGCAACATCGCACCATGCGCCGTATGCAGAATTTGTCTTTGCTTTTGTTCACGAACTTTTTTATCTTTTTTGGTATAAACAATTTGATAAGGGATCGCATTCGCATCACAAAAATCCATCAAATCTAAATCAGAATCACGCACACCAATACGCGAATCAATCAGAATAAACAAACGCTTTAGTTGCCGTCTATTTAACAAATAATCTTCCAGTCTGTTTAGCCAGCGCATTGCATCCGCCTTTGACACCTTGGCATAACCATAGCCCGGCAAATCAACAATCATAACCCTGTCATCTAAATTAAACAGATTCAAACTCTGCGTACGCCCGGGGGTATTAGACGTTCTGGCAACCGGCGCCCCCAAGACCGCATTTATCAATGAAGATTTTCCAACATTACTGCGCCCGATAAAGGCAAACTCGGCAAACTGAGTATTTGGCAAAGATTTCACCGTTTCAAAACTGCCCACAAACTTAATCATCTTTATTATCCTTGTTTAATAATCTTTTATACGCTTCTTTTTTTGAAATCCCTGCACGCAATGCCAAATCAGCCGCCGCACTTTTCATAGAGCTGGCCGCAATATCATTTACAATACTTGATATTTCCGCATCAGACATTTTATGTTCTGGTCTTGGCGCAACCACAATAACTATTTCACCACGCGGCGGTGTAATATTCATCAATTCAGACGGATAACCAATAATCGTTTCTTCGTGAATTTTTGTAATTTCACGCACGATTGCAATTTGTCGTTCTGGCATAATACGCGCCATATTTGCAATCGTATTCATAATTCTGTTTGGGCTTTCATAATAGATAATAGTATGTGGAATTTTATTATCATCGCGTAATTTTTTTTCGTCCATAAACCCACAGAACGTAAACCTGTCTGTTGGAAATCCCGACAGCACCAGCGCACTTATCGCCGCCACAGGCCCAGGCACAACAAATACCGGCACCCCTGCCCCACGCGCGGCACGCACCAATCGAAATCCCGGGTCTGACACAGACGGCATCCCTGCATCAGAAACGCACGCAACCGCCATCCCGGATTGAATTTTTTCTATTATTTGTGGCACAACATCACGTTCATTATGTTCATGACACGAAATTCGTTTTGTTTTAATATCAAAATGCACTGCCAACTTTCCAAACACACGCGTATCTTCTGCCGCAATCAAATCGACATTTTTCAAAACCTCAATTGCGCGCGGCGAAAAATCAGATAAATTTCCAATTGGCGTTCCAACGATATAAAGTCCTGATTGCATTTAACATCCTTTTATAGTAAAATAATACAAAATAAAACAGATTTTTCAATGCGTATAAACAGATTTTTTATTTATTTAGGCTTGGCCTGTATTTTAACTGCCTGTGGAACGAATCGACGGGGTGGTTCTTCGATTGATTGGACTGATATCGAAGTTGGCGCAACAACTGGTTCGCCATCTGATATGTATGGTCGCCCATCCGATGGTTATGGCACAGAAACACGCGACACAAACCACAGTATTGCGGTATTATTACCCTTATCTGGTCCGAACGCATCTGTTGGCGAAACGATTCGTACATCTGTTATGATGGCGGTGTTATCAAATGCGCCTGACAGTTTATCTGTATCATTCTTTGATACGAATGAAAATTTACAATCTGCGTTTGACCGCGCGCTGGAAACCGCACCAGAAATCATTATCGGCCCTGTGTTTTCAGACAACACGCGCATCATTCGGGACATAAAGCCTTACGATTTACCTGTATTATCGTTTACATCTGACACAACCGCGCTGGGCGATGGCGTAATAACAACGGCACTAATCCCCACCAATGGTATTGAAACAATTGTTCGCGAAATATCCGCCGACAAGACCCAGAACCTTATTATCATTGCACCCGATACACAATCTGGTCATTTAATGGCTGGCGCTGCAAAATCAGCAGCACATGCCTATAAAACCAATTTAAACGGCGTATTTTATTACCAAGAATCAAACCCAGATTCAATCAAAGAAATGGCGCGTACAGCATCTATGCACCAATCCAGAACCGCTGCCCACACACGCGCCCGCGAAGTAATATCTGATATACTTACAAACGAACAGTTAAATATGCTTGAAAAATCAAGTTTGAATAATCAACTTGAAAAACTATCTAAAACAGAAACCCTTGGTACTGTTCCTTATGACGCTATATTATTCTTGGGCAATGGCAACGACACAAAAACGATTGCATCATTTTTGCGTTATTACGATGTATCTGCCACAGACGCACGCTTTTATGGAACAACAATGTGGGACGGTTCAGATATTGCATCTGACTTGACAATGTCCGGGGCAAAATTTGCAACACTTTCACCGATAAGACCAACTTTTTCTGGGTTATACGAACAAGTATCTGGCACCCCTGCTGGTCATCTTGCGTCCTTTGGTTATGACGCTGCCAGCATTGCGATTGGCGCATTGTATTCTGCCGCACCTGCAAACCACTTATTTAACCCAAACGGTTATATCGGCACAAACGGGTTATTCAGACTAAAACCAACTGGCGACAACGAACGTGCATTACGCATATTACAGTTAAACGCCACTGGCACACCAGTCGAAGTTAAATCTGCACCTCAGAATTTTATTAACCCACTATACAAACTAAACCCATTTGATGTTAAACCAGTTGAATCTGTTGCAATAAAAACATCTGGTTTTGACCCAGACGACTACATTCAAATTCCTGAACGCTTAAAAGCAAAATATTCCAGTCGCCCATTTGGCGCAAACACAAAATCATTATCAACCATCGAACAAAGTAAACTTGTTGCGATACTGCCTGATGCCGAAGGCGAAACAATAAAATCAGAAAACTATACCCCGATAAAACAAGATACCGTACAACGAACGTACATTGAAGAGTACGAGATAACAGAGGAACAATAATATGAAAAAAATTTATTTTTTTATTTTATCAACATTCCTTACTTGTGGTTCTTTATTCGCATCCAACGAATCAGATTTGCTGCAGAACGCAGAACAAGTTTATCAAGCAACAAAAATCGTATGTTCTGGGATATCTGACGAAATCGGTCGCATTGCAAATATATCGACTGCAAACACTGCGATTACCGGCATCGGGACTGCGGCTGCAACAGGGGCATTAGTTGCTGGTGTAAAAAAATCTTCTGCTGATGAAGATATCAAAAAATTAATTGACGATATGTGCACCAAAGGCGGCTGCGATGCCAACAGCATAACTACAATGTCTGACGAAGATTTTTATGACGGGGTTATAAAAACATTTGCAAAAATTGCCGACCTGCAAGACAAGATGGATGATTCTAAACGACTGGGAAATTGGCGTACTGGTTTAACAGCCGGAACGATTGGCACAAATCTGGCATCTGCGATAATATCTGGACGAAACATAAACCAATCTGATTTGATTCAACAAATTACCGCATGTAACGATATGGTTCAAGTCGCATCAAACACCGCACACGAATTAAAATCTGCTGGATTTTCTGTAATCAACAGTCCAATTGTTAATAAACTAGACAACGTAAAAACATGGTGCAATCAACTAAACGCCGAAGACATTGAAAAAATTGAAAAACGTATGAAGGGCGTAATGGGCACATCAATTGCAGGCGGTGCAATCGGTGTTGTTGGTGCTGCAACCAGCGCATCTGCAAATTCTGATAAATACACTAATATCGCCAAAAAAAGCAACCTGTCTGACGCAGAAAAACAGACCGAAAAAAATCTGAACACAACTGCAAACATAATGGCTGGCGCAAACATTGCGACTGGCGCGGCTGGAACTGCGTTAAATATATCTCTAATTACACTAGCAAAAAAATTAATAAAAACCGCACAACGTTGTGAAGAGGTTTTACAATGAAAAAAAATATTTTAAAAATATTTTTATTATCATTTGTAATTTCAACACCTGCATATTGTACTGGCGATGATATATTAGCATATACAAAAAATTATCTTGCCAATCACAGCGACACAGATTCGATTATTGAAACTTGCAATCGAATATTCGAATACGCCACAAACAATGAAACACCAGTCAATATAAACAGCATAAAATATAATTCGCAATATTGCAAAGATATGAAAAAGTCGATAACAGAGCACCCCGATTTATCATATTTATTACGCCTTGATTTACTAGAAACTATTATAACAGCCGCCAAAGAAATACATAAATATACCAGCATCAAAGAAACAGACAACAGATGCAAAGCATATTATTCAGGAGAGATAGAATACGTTCTAGAAACCATCTGTTATGAAAATTCAGACTTATCTGATAACAAGAGCAATGAAAAAATTAATTGCAACAAATTAAAAAATCGATACTATGTAAAATCACCCACAAGCAAGGTAATATTGTTATATCAACATCTGCCAAAGAACAAAACCTTTCTTGCTTGCAACATCGTTGAACCTAATTGCGAACCGCCGACCAAGACAATAAACATTGTTGTTGATGGACACATAACGCCAAAAACCACATATATGTTTAATGACGATTGCAGCATTGCCGAACAATACCCAGACTATCCTGCAACAATAAACTTTTATCAATATATTCAGGAACTACGGGAAAGAAACGACCAAATTATTTACCAAGAATTCTATCAACAAAACGAACTACCATACAGTAAATAACATAACCGCACACAATGAAAAGAACACAAACACTTACATTTTTATTAATCGCCCTACTTCCTGGCCTCGGGATTTGCGAAAACATATCTGGCGAGTATCTACCAAAAAAACTTACCCCAGAATCTGCCTATGTTTTATGTTCTAATTTTTTTTCCATCGCCGAACAAGAAAATATATTAATTGTAATCGATGATATTATATACAATTCAAAATATTGCGAACATATAAACAGCCTTATCTCTAATCCAGATTACGAATACACATCTATGGTACTCAAAGATATGACTGAAAAACTTTCTGTTATCGCAAAAAAAATTGTCTCAGAAAAAAACAAACCCAGACACTCTGATTGTGCCAAACGCCAAATGGAACTAAGCGCAAAAAGACATTTTTGTTACGGCAAATCACCATTAGGCCCCGAACATTTTAGTCAAGACCCCAAATACTTATGTTTCAATGAACAACAAACCATAATATGTTCTGACACCGATACGCGTTGTATTTCATACCAACATTTTGCCACCAATGAAACATTTGTTTCTTGTGGTTTTGTCGATTTATATTGCAATCCATTCAGTAACGAACCCATATTTCGTGATAAAATCAAACTCAAGACATATAACATATACCCAACAAAAATAACACCCAGTTTAACTTTTTTTGACGAAGACTGTAACGATATGCAAAATCACCCTGTTTATCCATACCTATCAGAACCAACCGACAAGGCTTATCAAAAATATACCTTTCCAAAATAATCACTTACGATTATTTAATTCATACACAAATAACTTATGCGGATATTTTTTTCCGTTATACAATACATACCCCGACTTTAAATCATGAATACGCACTGGTTTCATATCTGGGATTTCAAAGTCCAACGAAATCAATACATCTATTTTATCAGCATACTTTTTTAACAAATATGTATAATCTGGCCCAAGATAAGCCAACGCAACATCAAATTTTTTATTTGTATTTTTCAAATATTTAAACGCATCGCACCAAATAGTTTTATTTCTTCTTGAAAAAGACACAACATCTAAAAATTTAGAAACAGTTGCTGAAAACAACATATTTTCCAGCGCAATCACATTTGCATTTGTATTTTTTGCAACATACCGCGCCAACCCACCAAAGCCAGACCCAACCTCTACTATATTTTCTGCATTTTTATAATAAGTATTAATTTGCTTAACCACCGCAACGCGCGATTTTTTACGACTTGGCACAAATGGCACTTGCCTGCGAACAAATGCACAAAAACAATATTCGACCTGTTTAAGAAATAAAAAAGGTATAACCAAAATTAATAAAACAATTAACACATAAACAATCAGCATTGTCATCCCCCCCTATCCTTTTTGATATTCGCCCATACGTTGCATCATTTGATAATTATCAATAAATTTTTTTATTTCATTTTTAAAGTTTTGAACAATCGCGGCAAATTTAAATCGCGTCGCATCATTCATTTGCCGCATAACATCTTGTCCATTTATATTAAAATACCATTTAAGTACCTTGTGGATTTTTTTAGTATCATATTTATATTCGAATAAATTTTTATCATTACCCCAAGTATTTTGCAACCGCTTAAAATTATTAGCAAACTGCCCTTTGATATAACCTTGTCGTATTATTCCTGACATATTTTTTTCAACCAAGTCCATTGCCTTGTTAATATCATTTGTTTTATGCATATACCCCGCAATCATCGCAGACATTTCATCAGCTAAGCCCAACATCATACATTCATAAATATTATCAGCATTTGCCAAATAATGATATCCAATCGCACCATTATGAATATGTTGTGATTCATGGGCGATAACACCCCCAACATCTACACGATTTATTCGCTGTTTTAAATCTTCAATTTCTGCACCAGTTAATATGGATAATTTATCGTCTATAACAAAATCATTAACAAATATACGCTTGTTGTCTTTATCTGCACGTCCCAAGACCAAACCAACCTTACCATCTGCCCGACGATTTTTTTTAACATAATCGTCATTTATAATTATTGTTTGCCTAACAATATCAGGTTTATCAACTGTTCCCATAGTTGATATTATAACACATACCTGCCCCAGTTCAAAGAACTTCTTCACACGCCGTATACCGTGCAAACGGTTCGTCTGTTGGTATACCCAAATTATATTTAGCCGACATAAAAGGATCGTCTATTCTAAAATTATACCATGGTGTTTCATTATAGTAATAAACAGTTCCATCATCTTCAAAACGTTTAAATAACAACAACGATTCATTATCTATGGTTAACACAATACCATTTACATATTCTGTGATTTTAACATCATAAGATTCTTTTACATTTGGGTCGTGTTCCGACAAAGAAGTTCTACAAACCAAATGCTGTGGCAAAGTCTGACTGTTTGCATTTGCAATCACAGGCATCACCATACAAATCAACAATAAAAAACGAAACATTTTCTCTTACCTTTGCTAAAACCACATACAAATGAATAATATCACAGAAACACATAAAAAACAAAAATAAAAACACCCCATAACGGGGTGTTTTTATTTCTGGTGGGAGTGGCTGGATTCGAACCAGCTCAGGCTTAAGCCAACAGATTTACAGTCTGCCCCGGCTCTCCAACTCCGGCGCA
>CALCEG010000053.1 GCA_937900435.1 uncultured Alphaproteobacteria bacterium | reverse complement strand
GACACCGAGAATGGCGGCAGTTCCAGTACCGAATGTGAAAATTCCTACGACAATTGCAGCTACAACAACTACTGCTCCAATAATAACTGCCCCCAAACGATTTTTTGCAGGTTCCAGTGAACGGGGCATTGCCGAAATTTCCGCCAGTGCCACACATGATTGACGTGCAGAATCACGTAGTGCATCTTTGCCATTTTCGCCCAAAATTTCTGCCTGACGTTCGGCAATAATAGATTTGTCTTTTAGTTGCTTTTCACTTAGTTCGTTATATCGTGTATAATAGTTGTTGCGTGCAATATCTAATGCGGAATTGGCAATCAGCATACGCGTTTGTTTGGTTAAGTTCGGAAAACGCGGAACCTGATTTCCCATCAGTTTTTTCATTCCTTGGACTTCACGACCAGTCATACAATATTGCACAGTTGGATCAGATTCAATCATATTGATGGCTGAATCAATGTTACGTTGAACCAATGCTAATTCATCTGCAATTCTGTTGAATTGCTGTTCGGTATAAGAATCTTTATCTTCTATATTTTCAAAATATTCATCAACTGTTGTTAATACACCATTTTCATCAAAATTTATTAGGTTCCAATAAATCGTTCCGTCCAATGCCCCCAGTAACGGCTTAACAGGGCCTAATTTTTTTTCTTTTGACCCGACGACGCGTCCAAGGTCTGTATCTGGTATTTTCGTTGCGTCCGAATAACAAGATTCATAATTTATAAACATTCTGTCTTCGGTTAATGCATATTCACATATTTTATAATCCAGTGAATTTGCCCCCAGGTTTGCGGTGTTGACTGTCAGATTGTTGCAATTTGTGGTATTGCCACAAACGCGTATCATCGCTTCATCAACGGCATTTTGACACGCAGATAATAATTCGTTGTCGATATTAACCATCAGTCCAGTTATCATACTGGACAGCGCATCATAAACCGCATCACCACGCACGTCTGTTTCGCCATATTTTTGCTGACACCCCGTTAATTTATCATACGGACACATACGAATAATTGTATCAGTATCCAGTCCGACACACTGTGAATAATCAGCGCCGCATCTGTCATCAGATTGCATACATTCTTTGACCGCAGTTGTACAAGAATCAACACGCATTGATGCCAAGCGCGCCAGTACATAATCCCAAATTTGCGATTTTTCAGCCGTCTTTTCGCTGGATGCGTCAACACCACATTGCTTTAATTTATTTTTACAGAAACTTAGCATAGATGCCGGCCGCGTCAGACACATATCGTATGAACCGTCCGGGTCGTTCGGGTCGATATTATCTTTGCACGCAGTCAAAAAACAATCAGATACGTTGCCAATGCAATCTTGACGCGTTTTGTTTTCTGCGATTAATTCGGCATTTTTAAGCGATATAGCCGATTCACGCAAGAACGTATCCCAGACCTGGTCAGCGACCGCGACACAGGATTTTGTAACAGATTCACACAGTGGTTTTTTCGCAGATAAAATACTGTATGTCCCTGATGAAATATCAATTTGTGTGCTGGGACCAGAAATTTTATATATACCACGTCCCGAACCAACACACGCCGAAAAATCAGTGCCGCATCCACCTGTTTCCTGCATACATTTTCTAAATTCAACTGTACATTGTCCCAGGTCGTATTTATTTGCAGCAGTTAATTGATTGTGTGCAGTTGTGCGTAATGCGCGTTGTGCGGTTGCTAATTTTTCATTGCTGCTTTTTGATTTGTCTTTTAACGCATTTTTATATGCCATACAGTCTGATTTTATCTGCTGATTGTACATAGTTTTGATAAAATCAAAATTAGATTTACATTCTGGCATTTTTTCAATACATATATCTGCATATTCAACAAATTTTGCAGTGCCAAAATCAGATTCCTTTTCATTTGTGTCTTCTGTGTCTGTTTGGCTGACAGAATCCCACGCGGACAAATCGACCCGACCACGCGATCGTACCTGTGATTTTTGTGATTGCGCTGTTTCCAGTGCCGTTTCGCCAGATGTCGCTAACTTTGTCGCAGACAGTAAAACATTATCAATTTCAGATTTTTGCTTGTTTAATTCAAAAATTTGATCGGAACAAATACAACGACCGCCATCTTCGTTATCCATCATACAAAACGCATCCATACAGCCGTTAAATTTTTCTTGGCATGTTCCACCAACTGTATTCTGTGCCGCAGTGGTAACTTTTGTACCATTGTTTATCGCGCTTTCTGTTCCGCCACGCGATGCAATACCGCGTGCGGCACCATAAGATGTGCCGCACGAGATACTAAATATAATAATAAACAGAAAAAGCTTTTTTAGAATGGAATTGTTTTGCATGATTCAGTTGGCTCCCCCCACTTCTTACAACTTTTTTTCTTCTTTTCTGTTTCGCACTGCTGTTTTCGTGTACATACATTACATTTCAGTGTTTCCCATTCAAACGTAGCTGTAACAGTCTCTTTGTATTTGTGTTCCGCCATCGTTTTTGATGCTGTTAATTGTTTACCTTCAGCGCCACCTGTTTTTAACTCTCCTTCAATACCAGACATCATTTTTGCGGTACCACCATTATTTTCGTTTCTCATACGTCTGACTGCGGGCGACAAGATAGACCCATCTGCAAGATGCAGACATGATAAGCGCGCGGTTTCGCGTCTTTCTTCTAAACTAATTTCTTTTGTTATTTTTGCCATACGATTACCCAGTTCGACTTCGTCTTTGGCTTGTTGTTCCAGCAGTTCTTGCATCTTTTGGTTATAGTTGTTTTGCGCTGTCCTTAATGCTGCATCTATTATGATTCCGCGAATCTGATCTGTAAGGTTTGGAAAACGCGCCCTGTCACCCTTGATATCTTTGAACTGGTCTGCAACTTTCATTCCTTGGACAGTGCGCCCAGTCATACAGAATTGTACGGTTGGATCTGCTTCGATTGTTTTTATTGCAGATTCAATATTTGATTGCAAAACACGCAAATCTTCGTACGCCTTGGCGGTTAAATTTTTTTCGGCGTTTTCATCTATTTTTAAATATGTTGCAACTGTTTCCTCTTTATCTGTTTCATTACCATTTTTATCAACGACTTTTTTTGTGTTGCTTGGGCTGACTAGTGACCAATCAATAGAACCCTTTATGACACCTGCAAAAGTGTTTTTCGCTGCGCTTGATGTAACTGTATTGTCGTTTATTATTCGTGATATACTCTCGGTTAATTCTGCGTCTGTTATTTGCGATAAAGACGCCTTGCAGTTTTTAGTAAACATATCTGACAATAGTTTTTCAGACATATCACCTTCGTCTATAATTTTTTGGTCTATTTCACAAATTTGATATTCCAAAGAATGAGAACCAACATTTTTGTCGACGGTCAGTTCGTTACAATCTTCTGTGTCACCACAAACTTTAATCATCGATTCGTTAAGCGCATTCTGGCACGCGGTTAGGAAATTATTATCAATATTCAGCATGATACCCTGAACCATATTAGCGATTTCATCATAAACAGCATCGCCTTGAATATTAGTAGTGCCATATTTTTTCTGACAGCCTGTCAGTTTATCGTATGGGCACATCCGCATAATAGAATCCGTATCTAACCCGATACATTGAGTATAGTTTTTACCACATCTGTCTTCGGAAGTTAGGCATTCTTTGACGGCGGTTGTACAAGAATCGACACGTTGTGCGGCGAGAGCTGCGAGGACATAATCCCAAATACCAGATTCTTCTGCGGCTTTTTCAGAAGAAGCATCGATACCGCAGGCGTTCAGTGGTACTTTACAGACATTCAGCATATTAGCAGGTCTTGTTAAGCACATATCATAAGAACCGTCTGGGTCTTTTGGGTCCATATTGTCTTTACAGGCCTTCAAGAAACAGCTTGAAATATTACCGATACAATTTTGTCTTGCATTATCTTCTGCGATAAGTTCTGCGTTTTTCATCTGTGGTGCGACTTCACGCAGGAAGGTGTCCCAGACCTGGTCAGCGACAGCGACACAGGATTTAGTGATTGATTCGCACAATGGTTTTTTAGCGACTAAATTATCGTAAGTAGACGCAGAGATTTCGATATTAGTGATAGCGCCTTTGATTTGATAAGTAGAATTTTTCTTGGTTTTTTTTGAAGTTGACTTTACGACATTTGTTGCATCCATAGCGGCTGCGACGGCACATCCTGCGAAATCGTTACCACAACCAGCAGTTGTTTGCATACATTTTTTAAATTCGATAGTACACTGTCCCAGGTCGTATTTATTAGCTGTTTTTAGTTGATCCAGCGCGGCTTCGCGCAGTGCACGTTCAGCAGTTTGTAGTTTTTGTTGGCTGGATTTTTTTTGTTGTTTTAGCGAGTTTTCATACGCGGTACAATCGGACTTAATGCGTTGAGAATAGATAAGTTTTATCATATCTATTTCTGACTTGCATTCTGGAATTTGTGCAACACATAAATTTGCCGCCGCCAAGTGTAATTCATCGCCAGTTTTGTCTGAAAAACCATCCGCACTGGCAGAACCAAAGACATCAGAAATGTCTTCTAAATCTGTTTCTGTGTCGTCCCACATTGATAAATCAAGCGTTCTGCGTGATGTTTTTTTGCCATCTTCGCCGATCTGTTTCGATTCGTTTAAAACAGAATCAGCCGCTGCATTTGCCGCTGCGATTGCTGCGTCTGCATCTGTACCCATTTCAATACGTTCAACACCAAAAGTTGCCATTTGATACGACTGTTGGTCCAGCTTTTCAATTTCTGCCAGAATTGCGTCATATTCCGCGTTTTTATTGCTGCACATACAACGTCCGCCAGATGCATTATCCATCATACAAAAAGCGTCCATACAGCCTTCGTATTTTTGTTGACACTCTTCGTTTACAACAACGTTTTTTGCCGCCGCTGCAACCTTAGTCCCACTGCCAATAACCTTTTGTGTGACGCCGGCGCGTGCCGCCACAGTTGGCCCCTTGGTCGTTGTAGTCGTCGCAGCACGCCCGCGATTAACTGTCTTGGGTGCAGCCGCCGTTGATGCCGCAGGCGCGCTTGTTTTTGCAGGCGTACCAACCGCCGCGCGTCCGCGATTTGTTGTTTTTGGTGCAGCGCCACCACCCGAAGTGGTCGCGGTCGTACCACCACCGCCGCGTGTGCCGCGTGCAGCAGGGCGCGTAGCCGCGAAAGAATCCGCGCACAGAGATATTACTAACAATGGTAACAAAATAATTTTTTTCATGAAAAAGCCTTCCTATTTGTCTTATTTTAACATATAAGATATTTTTTTGAAAGCACTTTTTGAAAGGTTTTTGCAAAAAACTTTCGCCCATAAAAGAACTTTTTTTCGCTTGGTGTAAAAAAATATTTATGATATAATTTACCTGATAGTAAAAATCCAACGGAGGGTATTTATGAAACGTTTACATATTTTATTCGGGTTAACTTTAGTTTGCTTATCTATGCCGAATGTTGTGTGGGGAAAAGAAAAAGGCTGTACAAAAACCTTTGCGTGTGATCACAACGCAGATGGTTGGGGACGTCAAGCCTATGTACCAAAAATTCAAGGCTCTGAGACTCAATGTTGGGGATGCGGAAAAGAAGAAGGAATGTGCGACACAGGTCAAGTTGTCCCACAAAAAAAACCTAATGGTGAAATCGTCGCATTATATCAATGCGATAGAAATGGCTTTCTTACCAAAAATACTTTCGATGAATTCACACCTGATATCTGGTGTAAAAACAGCGATATAATACTACGCGCCCTCCCATCAAAAACTACAGAAAAAAATTTTACAAAAACCCTTGACAACCACCCTTTTGAGTGATATTATACCTTACATATTGATAAATGCATTGAAGGAATTACGCATTTTTGAGTACACTTTTCAGAGAGTTGGCGGTTGGTGTGAGCCAATATGTTTCAATAATGCGGTCTCGTTCCAGAGCAGAGCTTCAGAAGCGACTTTTCGTGAGTAAGAAGCTACGGATGCCCCGTTATCATGGCTGACGACTTATTCGAGTCGAACAAAGAGATCGCCCATTGGGCGATAATCGTGGGTGGTACCGCGGCATTTACTGTCGTCCCTGAAGCAGAAGTTATATCTGCGTCAGGGCTTATTTTTTTACAACTTTCATGGAGGTATATTATAATGAAAAAAATCCTTATGACCGACACCACGCTCTGCGGCGAAAACGTCGCGGCTATGAGCTTTCGTGAAAAGCTGGAGATCGCCTCTACGGCACGCACCTGGGAATTCCTGCTGGAAGTCCTGAAGGCTCTGTAAAGAAAAGAAAAACGACCCTCTTTTTTCTTCTTTTTTTGTTGCTTTAAATATTTGTTAAGAACTAACTCTTCTTTAATTTCATCTGCTAAAATAGTATTACTAATCAAACTACTTTATCATTATTAGAAATAGAAAATATTTATAACGAATTAAAAAATAAATATCCTAATTTCTTAATTGGCTATTCTGACCACACATTGCCAAAAGATATGAAAACATTAGAACTTGCGACTTTGCTAGGAGCACAAATTCTAGAAAAGCATTTTACGCATGATAAATCGTTAACAGGAAACGACCACTACCATGCAATGGATAAAGAAGACTTAAAATTCTTTAGGGCTAATTTTAAAAGAAATCTAGAATTAATAGGGGATTTTTATAAATATTCTTTAGAAACAGAAGAACCTGCGAGGGAAAATGCTCGCAGAAGTCTCGTGGCTCAGAAAAGTATCAAAAAAGGGCAAATAATCAAAATTGAAGACTTAACTTGGAAACGTCCAGCACATGGAGTAAGTCCTAAATATATAGACTCTGTTGTTGGATCAGTAGCAAAGGTTGATATTTTAGAAGATACTGTAATAAAAACAGAAATGTATACTTAAATTATAAAAACAAGTGAGCCTGTGAAGCTGAAATTTTTATTAACAATAGAAGAAGTCTTTTTAACTACTAAGAATTTTCTTTTTAGAATTCTATAAAGACTCTTGCAATGTTTTTCTTGTGGGTAATGCGAGTTTATTTAAAGAGTGTCGTCGAAGACTTCTTATGGGGCTCAAATATTCTCAGATCTCCTAATCTAATATTTAAGGTTTGTTATAAAAAGTTTTGCAATAAAAAACTTCCCGAACCGTTCAAGATTCGAACTTTTTTGTTGGAACTTAGAGAGGATATCCTCAACACTCTTAATAGCTTTTTTAAAAGATTAATGACATATAAAAACTTTGTATAAGATATTAGGTATAATAAATAATCTAAACAAAAAATAAGTGGTGTATTTGAATACACCACTTATTTACCTTATAATCCTATTCTGAATATGGTACTGAAAATTTTTTATTACATTTTGTACAAATTCTATATTTATGTCCTTCTTCTTCATATGTTGCTTCTTTATCTATTACCCATTCTCCAAAATTATGTCCTAATGCTTCTTTTTCTACTTTTGTTGTTTTTATTACTATTACTTAGAAAGGGCTTGCCGGACCAA
>CALCEG010000052.1 GCA_937900435.1 uncultured Alphaproteobacteria bacterium | reverse complement strand
GTTGGTCTTTACCGCGGGCGTGGGCGAAAATGACGATTACCTGCGCGAAAAATTCTGCAGCGGTCTGGAAAATTTGGGTATCAAATTGGACAAGGCGAAAAATGCTGCGGCACTTGCGCGCAAGGGTGTTGATCGTGCCGTTATCAGCACAGACGACAGCAAGGTAAAAATCTTTATGATTGCAACGAACGAAGAACTGGTTATTGTCGAAGATACATTGGCAATTATGAACAATACATACAATCCAAATCATTTATTGATGGATTACAGTTTTGCACGTCAAAAGCAAAAATAAAGAATCCGAACAAAAAACAGCCCACAAAAATTTTTGTGGGTTGTTTTTTTACAAAAAGAAAAAAATCTACTTGCGCAAACGAAAAAAATATATATAATACGCTTCGTGGGTTAGTAGCTCAGTGGTTAGAGCGGAGCGCTCATAACGCTTTGGTCGTGGGTTCGAGTCCTACCTAACCCACCAAGAAAAATTCCGGCTTTGCCGGTTTTTTTATTTTTATCTTAATCAAGAATATATTTTTATTTTTATAATGTGTTCTTTTGTGATATAATACAGGGTATGAGAAAAAGAAACACATTTATTTTATCGCTATTAGCAACATTGTTTACAGCGCCCACATTCGCAAATTGGGAATATGCCGGGTATTATTCTGGAAATGCGTGGTATGCCGATGATGGTTCCAGATTTGTCTTTTCTGCGCGTGGTGGTGCATCTTTTGGTATGGGAAAAATTGAAAATAACATTGGTGCGGTATTTATCGATTACTATATTGTTCCCGATACAGCCCAGGTTGTTCCCTGGGGACAATGTTTTGTAAATGGTGGCTGTGATGGGTTGGAAATGGCTGGTTATGGCAACTTATCGCAACTGCCTGCAACTGATGATTTTCGTACTTTTTCATTTGCTGGTGGTGCCAGTATTGGTTTAACTTTGCCAAATCGACCACAGTGGCGTGTTGAGGCTGGCTGGGATCATATTGATGAAACAGAATATAATTCATCGCCGATGTTCAGCGGTGATTTACATTTGACCGATGGTGCGTGGTCCAGTGCATATATCGAAAGTGGTTCTGTAAATTCGCGCGTTACCACAGACGTAATCAGTTTAATGTTTTTCCACGACTTTTTTGATGGTATGACAAAGCCGATGAATCAGTTTATTCCATATATCGGCTTTGGTGCTGGTTATGGCGATACCAAGACCGTTTTAAATTTCTTTGACCCGTACGGTGATATTTCTGCACAACAAGAATTTTCACAATATGGCGAAGCGAACAGTTATAATCTGACACAGTTCTATTTATCAGAATACAATACATCTAATTTTGTTGGGTTGTTGGCTGGCGGTTTTTCGTATGGTATTGCGCAAAACGCGTTCTTGGACATTGGGGCACGCGCGATGTATTTGCCCAGCATAAAATGGAAACTATCTAATGAAGACGGCAGCAAGCATCGTGATTTATTTGAATCCAAGAATGTTATATATCTAAATTTTATGC
>CALCEG010000051.1 GCA_937900435.1 uncultured Alphaproteobacteria bacterium | reverse complement strand
ATAGTTTTTTCCGATAATTCAGTATTTGAGATTCCGTGCATTTACATTCGTGGGTTGGATCACCCAGATAACCGCATGGGCATGGATTCATCGCAGCAATTAACTGAAAACGCGCAGGATATGTTGCATTCCGACGTGCGCGCGATATTAAAATACGACCCGATTCCATTGGTTGACGTAAAATCTCTAGCGTGGCGCGATTAAATTCTGGTAATTCGTCCAAGAACAAAACGCCATTATGCGCCAATGATATTTCCCCTGGACGCGCATCAGAACCACCACCAGCCAACGCAACCGGACTGGACGTGTGATGCACACTGCGAAACGGACGGGCAGATATCAAACCACGACCAGATAACTGGCCAGCGATTGAATATATTGTCGATGTTTCTAATATTTCCGTTGCGGTCATTTCCGGCATAATCGTAGGCAATCGCGATGCCAACATTGTCTTACCCGAACCAGGGGGACCAACCATTAACATTGCGTGCCCACCAGCCGCCGCAATTTCCAACGCGCGCTTTGCCGCAACCTGACCATGCACGTCCGCCATATCCAATGTTGTATTAGAAACTGTTTCAGGACTGGTCAATTCGGGAACTGGTAAAATCTGGGTGCCTTTGAAATGGTTAATTAACTGGATAACGTGAAATGGCGCAAGAATATTCGTGTGTCCTGCCCAGCGAGCCTCAACCCCCTGGTCGCCAGAACAAATCAGCCCCAAATTATGCGCGTTCGCCCAAACACTGGCCGGCAAGACAGCATCTGTCTTTACAATCGTGCCATTCAAACCAACCTCGCCCAAAATCACATATTTTTCAAGTTCGTTTTCTGGCAAAACACCAATCGCACACAAAATTCCACACAATATAGGCAAATCAAAATGAGAGCCAGATTTTTCAACGTCTGCTGGCGATAAATTGACCGTCAATCGTTTTGGTGGCAACGATAAATTTAATGATGATAAGACATTGCGAATACGTTCTGCAGATTCTTTGACCGCCCTGTCTGCCAGACCGATTATGTTAAATTCAGGCTTTGACAGGCCAGATGACAACTGAACCTGAACATCAATCGGGGTCGCGTCCATACCATTAAAAATAATCGACTTTAAAGATATCATAATTTGATATTTTATAACTTGAATTAAAATTCTGCAAGTTATAATATACCCATTGTCAAAGAAAGGATTTATGTATGCCTGCAAAAAATAAAAATAAAGCGCGTGAATGGTTTAATACTATATTTTATGGTGCGTTAATCGCCATTGTTTTTCGCAGTTTGTTGCTGGAACCGTTTAATATACCGTCTGGGTCAATGATTCCAACATTGCACGTGGGCGACCATATATTTGTGACAAAATGGTCTTATGGGTATTCCAGATACTCTTTTCCGTTTGGGTCGTGGAAATTGTGGAACGGGCGTTTTTGGGCAACAGAACCAGAAATTGGCGATGTTGTTGTGTTCCGTAACCCAATTAATGAATCACAAGACTATGTGAAAAGACTTATCGGGAAACCTGGCGATAAAATACAGATGATTAATGGACGGTTGCATATAAACGATGTACAGGTACAACGCGAAAATCCGCGTCCTTATATAGTTGCTGTTCTGCCAAAGTCTATGCGCAGTGTCGGGTTCTATACAGATAAAATGTCAATCAAGGGAAATAAAATCTGGAAAGACAATCAGCCGGCAGATTTTAACTATACCATTGAATACAAATCAGACAAGTTTTGTAAAGATTATAAGTGGGCGTGTGGCGTTTTTGATGCGACAGAATATACAGAAACATTGCCGAATGGGGTAAAGCACAGCATTATAGAATTTGCCGACGATGCGCATTTTGATAATACAGATGCATTTGTCGTTCCTGAAAATCATTTCTTCTTTATGGGCGACAATCGCGATAACAGCGCGGATTCACGAACCCCTGCCGTGTCATATGTTTCGCGCGACAATGTTTTGGGACCAATTTGGTTCATATGGTATTCACATAACTATTATTCACCG
>CALCEG010000050.1 GCA_937900435.1 uncultured Alphaproteobacteria bacterium | reverse complement strand
CTCCCGGCACATGGGATACAAAGCACTCAGCACGGATACCGGGAAGGTGATGTTCTCAAAGCCCATGTCCTGCAGAGCCTGACGGATCCGCAGCTGATCGCTGCGACCGTCCTCGTCTGTGGGCATATCCAGCTGCAGATATACCTTTTTACTGATGGCCTCCATATGCCCACCTCCTTTTCTTGATTATAGCACAAGTGTGGACAATTGTCCATTTCTGTGATAAAACGGCTGGGGGAATTGTATTGGCGTGACCCGAATATCATTCGCGACATTGCGTTGGAAATTATGCAACGTTTTTGTGCGCGCGTTATTGCGACGTATGCCAGTCTGCGTTCTTCTTCGATTGCGCCTTCGTTAATGGCTTTGTCGTTTGGGAAAATGCCTTCTTCCCAGGCAGGCAAGAAAACCGTATCGAATTCAAGTCCCTTGGCGGCGTGAATCGTCATAATGCTGACTGTATTAGTATTTTGTGGTGTGTCTGTGGAATCATTGTCGTCTGTGGTCATAAGGGCGGCTTGTTCCAAGAAATCCGGCAGTGTGTCGTATTTTGAAATAACACTGGTTATTAATTCGCGAATATGCGACAGGCGTTCTGGGGCGTCTGTATCCTTGGATTCAGACCACATTTTTGTGTATCCAACCCTGTCCAGCAAGGTTTGTGCCGCGTCGCGTGGCGACATTGATGCCCAATCAAAATCAAATGCGGACAGAAAATCATCGGCGGCCGCGCGAAGTTTTGGGGCCAGTGGTGCATTACGCAGTCCAGACATCAGGTTTGAACCATTTGCGCGCAGTTTTTCAATCGCTTTGTCCCCGAAGCCACGTCTGGGTTTTGCAATTACGCGCAGAAAAGATATATCGTCAAATGGGTGAACCAACAGGCGCAAATACGCAATAACATCGCGGATTTCCATTCTGTCATAGAATTTTGTTGCACCAATTAATTTGTATGGTATGCCACGCGTGGCAAATTCTTCTTCGAATATACGCGACAGGCTGCCAGCGCGAATTAGCAGGGCGAATTTGGAAAAATTGTTGGTTTCATCGCGTAAAATTGCATCTGATATTATGCGCGCTTCGTCCCAGTCAGACGGTAATGTTAATACATATACGGGTTCGCCACAGCCGACAACATCTGTGGCGCGCAGGTCTTTGCCCAGGCGGCCGCGATTATGGCGAATTAAAGAATTTGCCGCCCCCAGAATGTTGGCCGTACTGCGATAATTAGTTTCAAGACGTATTATTTCAGTGCCAGAAAATGTCTTGTCGAAATTTAAGATGTGTTTTATTTCAGCGCCACGCCACGAATATATAGACTGGTCATCATCGCCAACACAGCATATGTTCGGGTGCGAAATGTCGCGTGTCAATAGTGCTAATAATTCCATTTGTGCGTTATTTGTGTCTTGGAATTCGTCAACCAATATGTATTTAAATTGATTTTGATAGCGTGATAAAATATCAGGGTTTTTATTCAGTAAATCAAGTACTTTTAATATGATGTCGCCAAAGTCAACCGCGTTTAGTCGCGCCAGTTCAGCGTTATATGCGTTAAATAATTTGTCTTGGTTTTGTAGCGCAATCAGTCCTTTATCTTTGATGGCGGAAAACTCTTCGACATAGTCTGCTGGTGTTTTTGTAGATGTGGTAATTAGTGATTTTATAACTGATTTTTGGTCGTCTTCGCCAAATATTATAAAGTCGCGCCGCAGTCCGGCACGTTCGGCATTTGAACGCAGAATACGCAGGCAAATCGAATGAAAGGTGCCACACCAGATGTCGCCCGAATACCATTGTCCATCAGACAGGTCAGACAATCGGTTTTTCATTTCGTTGGCGGCCTTGTTAGTAAAGGTTAATGCCAGTATTTGCCATGGTTGGCATAAGTGCTGATTTAAAATGTATGCGATTCGGGTGGTTAATACACGCGTCTTGCCAGTGCCGGCACCGGACAAGACCAACAATGGGCCATCTGTGGTGCATACGGCTTTTTTTTGTTCAGGATTAAGATTTTCTAGCATTAAATTCATGCATTGATTATAATACGACAAACTAATTTTATCAAGGGAACGAAAACAGATGAAACGTATTATTTGCTTTGACATTGAAACAACGGGGTTTGAATACTTGCGTGGCGACAGGTGTATTGAAATCGGGGCGGTCGAAATCTTGGATGGCAAGATAACAGATAATTCGTTTCATGAATATATTAATCCCGAAGGAAAAATTATTCCGCCTGATACATATATGGTGCACAAGATTTCAAATGCGTTCTTGGAAGACAAACCGAAAATGTCGGAAATTGCACCAAAATTCTTGGAGTTTATTGGGGACAGCCCGGTTGTGGCGCATAACGGTTTTGACTTTGACTTTCCGTTTGTGAATCATGAATTAAAGAACCTGAACTTGCCACAGATACCGCGTGAACAGCAGCTGGATTCGTTGGTGTTGGCGCGCAATCGTGTGTTTGGTCCGAAAAGTTATACATTGGATGCGTTGGCAAAGTGGTTTGGTGTGTCGTTAACCGCGCGTGCAGATGCGCATGGTGCGTTGATTGACTCGGAAATTCTGGCCAAGGTGTATTTGGAACTGGAAAACACTGCGCCAGCACCAGATGTCAGTGAAATTATTGCAAAACAGCATCAGGCATTACAAAATCACCCGAAAATCGGTGCGGATTTTCCATACAGAAAGTTTGAAGCAACACCAGAAGAATTGGAAAACCATAATGATTTTATGGGTAAGATTTTGAAATAAGATTTATGTGTGGTGGATTGTTATAGCGGACAGCCCCCCACATTTTGTCAGGGTTGTTAAAATACAGTGCAAATATGGAAAAATACCTGTCGGATTACGACACATTATTATATTTGTACCGAAGATACTGGGCCTGTTATAGCCCCGAAGCAAATTCCCATCTGGTTCTGTTCTTTGCTATAACATATATCATAAAATTTATGCAAATAAAAAAATCCCCGATTGGGGGATTTGTTGTTTTAACGCGTTTTATCCTTTAAAAATCTGTCGATTGGAATTGGTGCCGCAGGGGTCGGACCACGTTGACCGTTGTAATGACTGGTGGTGTTCTTGTTATATGGTTTGCGGTCGCCGATAAATTCTTCGTAATATATTTGACCAATGCGCATATATGGATAAACAACTGTTGGGTACAATGTGCGTATTTCCAGTGTCCATTCGCCACAAAAACCATCATCCCCACGACCAGCGGTGTGGTGATTTAGTATGAAATTGCGTCCTATGCTGGATTTTCCGTCAATGTACGGGAACAAATTGCGCGTTTCGGTATATCTTTCATCTTTTCGCGCGTTTCAAGGATTGTCGCTTGTAAAGCATGTCCAAATTGAAAATTGTTTTTTTTACATTTTATCAGTAAATTATTGTCAACAACTACACTTTTCGCTGTATGCGAATAAAAAACATTAGTAAAATAATTGCAGCAAATTCAAAGAATAAAAGAATTTATTGTATTTTTGCGCTTAACGTAATATGTAGCGCATTAAAAACGCTGCTTAAAAGGAAAAGCACATTTAACAATAAAACTTTAACAATAAAAACACAGGCATTAAACTAAAATAAAGACGCTTTTTTTAAGCGTCTTTATTTTTGGTTGACAAATTATCAAAATAATTTTAATCTTTTATTATGAGTAAAAAATTTGATTTAAAAAAAGTAAACACAAATAATTTGTTAGAGGTTTTAATATCACAACGAATAACATGGCATTGTGGTGGCATGAGCGATCCGTTTCAGCCGGTCGAAAAAGAATATAAAATAA
>CALCEG010000049.1 GCA_937900435.1 uncultured Alphaproteobacteria bacterium | reverse complement strand
ACAAAACTAAAGAAGGAAGGTGCTAAATAATGGAAAAATTATTATTTATTGCTGTAACTGCTTTTTTAGTTGAAAATGTTGTACTTTATAATGTTTTTGGTATTTGTCCTTTCCTTGGTGTATCTAAGAAAACTAGTAATGCTGTAGGTATGGGTCTTGCTGTTACGATTATCATTGTTATTTCAAGTAATGTAACATGGGCTTTATTTAATTTTAATGAACAGAATAAGATTATTTCAACAATTAAAAATTGGGGTGTTTTAATCAAATATAAAAAAAGTATGCACTTGTTACAAAAAGCACAAAAAAATGATATCGTTTTAACCTCAACAGAACGCAAAAAGTTAAACAAATTAATATTTGCAGGAGAAAAACATGAACCAAACATACATTCTTTATTAAAAAGGCAAATAGCTCAGACACTTTTAATAATGGTAAACTGTATTTTTGTATTTGGTTCTTGTTATATTTATTGTGGAAAAGAAAATTGCATACTTATTCTTTGCATATTTGTAGCATTTTTTATCTTTGATAGCATAATAAAAAATACTAGTGTGCTAAAAATTGTAAAAACACTCATGATATTTTATAGTATTGTTATATTTGGGCGTCTTTATTTATTTTACAATGTGTCAAATAACAGCGAAATAATAACTACAAAGGAACATGAATATACTGTAATAAGGAAAATAGAATCTGGATACTTCGTTCTTGATAATTGTGATTTATTGTTTTTAGACAACGATTTGAATATAAAAACAACTCAAAAAATAGAAAAAGGCTATTTACATAAAATTTGTAATAATAAAACGATCAAATCAAAAGATTCTCCTGCGCAATCTGAAACAAATCATTAACATTTATTTTTAATTTCCCGGACAAGATTTCGTTTATCTTGTCTGGGTTCATGTACGCAATGTCCAGATATCGATAAAATTGACGTGGCGACGTGTGCAGATTGCAGATGATATTATCAACCCCACCATCGCGTTCATATAATTCTCTGTACTTCCATGCAGTCGCAAAGGCTTTCAAAATTAAATGATTATTGTCGGTGACACTTAGCACCCCGTTTTTACCATGGTCGTATACCGTGTTGACGTATTTGCGAAGGAATACTTTCTCTGTGATTGTTATGCTGTTATCACCAATTATGTATTCCATTTTGTCTGTGTTTGGATTCATATAATTTTCAGATACAAATTGTTGCAATTTTGCGGAATCGGTCGTAATTGTATAAATCAGCTGTTCCTGCGAATACACAACTTTTTCAACCAATGATTGAATCAAATTGCGTTTATCTGCGAAATTCATGTTTGTAACATCAATTCGTTTTAATATAGTTGCTAGATTTATGGGCAAATTCGACATATCGCTGTTCAGAAAATCTGTTATCGTTTTTATGACAATTTCATCCACACGGCCAGCGGTTAGATAGAACCCCTTAGTCGCGTAATAATACGCGGTCTTTTTGCCTTTACCACTGGTGCGTTGGTTTATAAATTTCACACCATTGTGATTAAATAATTTTCCGGTCAATATATTCGGCGCATGTGTGCTTTGGGATTTATTATTCGCATTATTAGCCAGCGCAATTTGGACACGATTAAATAGTTCTGTAGAAATAATCGGTTCGTGTTCACCTTTGGCAAAAGTGCCTTCTTTTTTATTTTCAATTTGACCGATGTAAACTTTATCACGCAATATACGATGCATACTCATTTTACTAATCGGATTGCCACCACGTATTTGTCGTTTTGCTGTCTCCCATCTTTTGCCAAATATGCCGTTTCGTTTTGCATATTCGGTCAAATCATTTACAGATTGCAATTCCAGATATTTTTCAAACAGATGACGTACTTGTTCTGCTTCGGTTGGGTTTACTACCAACTTTTTGTTAATCAAATCGTACCCTAAACGTGGTGCGCCACCCATCCATAACCCTTTGGCTTTACTGGCACGTATTTTATCGCGTACACGTTCGCTTGAAACTTCACGTTCAAATTGGGCGAACGACAGCAACATATTCAATGTTAATTTACCCATAGATGTACTGGTATCAAATGATTGGGTAATTGACACGAAGTTTGCGCCATATTTCTCAAAGTATTTCATCATATTGTGGAAATCCAAGATTGAACGTGATAATCGATCAACCTTATACACTACCACAGTATTTACTAACCCATGTGCCATATCATCCAACATTTGTTTTAATGCAGGCCGTTCCATAGTCCCACCAGAAATCGCCGCATCGCTGTATGTTTTGCAATATTGCCAGCCATTGAATGATTGGGATGCGATATACGCTTTACATGCCTCTTCTTGGTTTTGCAGGGAGTTGAACTCCATGTCCAAACCGTGCTCGGTTGACTTTCGTGTATAAATCGCACATCTAACTGTCATGGCTTTTCCTTTGGCTCAGCCCAAAGAAATCCGGCCCCGAAATCTTGATGCCTGATATATCTTTGGCTATTGCGGATAAAGTGCGATATTTTTCACCATTATACGTAGCCATTAATATATCTATTTTTTCCATATACTTCCTCTTTTATAATACATCTGCAAAATGTACTTTCAGCTTTTTAAATACGTGGATACCGCTTCCCAAAAGCACCAGAACCACACCCCAAAAATAAAGGCTTTTTTTGTGCAGTATACCCGCGCCATATCAAGGGAAGTATTGTGATATATCAAGGATGATATAGTCGAGT
>CALCEG010000048.1 GCA_937900435.1 uncultured Alphaproteobacteria bacterium | reverse complement strand
TAAAATTTGCAATTTGCGATATTTTTCCCTAACATAAAACTGTCACGCAGAGATGTGTGTCAGGACTGTAGTAAGTCTTGCTTGAACCCGGCACTGAATGTGCTGCTAAATCCCCGCCTGGTCGGGGAGCTGTTGGACGTAAAATACGGCCTGTGCCGAAGTCCACCAGAGTCATGTGGTTTAAGCTGATTTACTAACTCCCTGACCGTCATACTGTATGACGGTTTTGTTTTATTTGATAAAAGGAGTTTTTTATGAAAAAGATATTATCTTTAGCAGTGTTACTGGGTGGCATAAATTCAACAACTGTTCTTGCGGAAACAAATAAGCCCGTCGAAGAATTTTCAGAAGCGAAATCAGACGAAATTATTGTGTCCGAAGATTTACAAAGAATAGATTTTAATAACACGACATACGTTCCAGAACGCGATACAGAGGTAAAATTTTTTATAGGCCTAGAAACACCGTTAATCTCTTATTCAAAGGCAAGAATAAGTAACGACAATCAAGGTATTTACATAAAAAATACAGAATCTAATTTAAATGAAGATATTTTTGATGGTTTATCTTTGAATTTTGGACTTAATTTTGGAAATTCTAGTCGAGTAGCGTTTTTAATTTCTCAAAACAGCAAAGAAATAGCCAATGTTGACACCAGCTTCTCTGCGTGTTCGCTGCGGTTCGACATCGGTCTGAATACAGACACCAAGGTTACACCATTTGTTCGATTTGGTTTAGGGTATGTGTCCTTAGAAGACGAGACAGACGAACTTTCTGCGCTTTCGATTATATTTGGATTCGGTGGTAATTACTCGTTTTCTGAAAACACTTTTGGTTACGTTGCGTTAAATTATTCCTTTTTGCCGGATGCTGATACAGGACATAGTGATTTAACGTACAAAGAACAAAATCTGTTCTTTACATTCGGCCTTGGGTATAAATTTTAATCATGATAAAAAAAACGCAGGTTGCAAAACCGTCAAAGGGGCTAAAATATCGACCTAAATCCGAAACAGCACCAAAATCAGGTGCTGTTTTTTTATAAATAAAATTTGCAATTTGCGATATTTTTCCCTAACATAAAACTGTTACGCACAAGGGGATAATGTATGAAAAAAATTATCAGCGCATTTATGATGTTTTTTATTTTTTGTCATAAGGTTGCATATAGTGATGTGTATTCTGATAATTGGAAAATAATAGAAAGTCGCTTAGCCAATTTAGTTGGTCAAACAGAGAGCGATGTTATAAGCCTGCTGGGTATTCCGTCTGCAACTTATAAAGTAGATAAAAATAGGTTTCTAGAATATACAACCCACAAATACCTGTCTGTGGATAGCGGTTACAGAACAGAGGTCGAATGTAAATTTTTAGTTAAATTTTACAAAGATGTTGTCATAGATGCGTCTTTTTTAAATATTCATAATTATTGCGTAGACGCCAGTGTTTTGCCTGTTTATTTTACATCGTATTAAAACGGACGAAATATAGTCTACAAACGCGCATTGATAAAACGGTGCGCGTTTTTTTTGATGGCAAAAACATAAAAGAAAAACCGCAGAAAACTGCGGTAAATACTGGCGGGATTGACGGGGCTCGAACCCGCGACCTTCTGCGTGACAGGCAGACGCTCTAACCAGCTGAGCTACAACCCCTAAAGCGTTGCTTATGATATACTATCGCGAAAAGAAATGCAAGTAATTTTTTCAAAAATCGTATATTTATTTTTTTTAACAAAAAAAGCCCCATAATTATGGGACTTTTTATATTTTTTCAAACGATTTAGTTCAATGCATCTTTCAATGCTTTACCTGGTTTGAATTTAGGCTGTGTAGAAGCAGGAATTTTAATTGCTTCACCTGTTTGTGGGTTGCGGCCTGTTGTTGCTTTGCGTTTTGCAGATGTAAATGTGCCGAAACCAACCAAGCGAACTTCAGCTTTCTTTTTCAAAACTTTTGTAACTGTGTTGATGAAAGCATCCAAGCATGCGGCAGCTGTTGCTTTTGTAACATCGACTTCGTTTGCGATTGCTTCGATTAATTGTTGTTTGTTCATTTGTTTCTCCTTTTCTTAAAATTTATTCAAGGTGTCCAGCATTTCAGGGACATTTCCTGTACTGCTTACCCGAATCGTAGAGAATTCTGCGCTTTAAGTCAAGAACATAATTTGAAAACCGCGGTTTTTCGGATTTTTAGTTATGAACAGTTGTTTCGTTTACGGCTTTTGCGCCTGGCGTATTGCTTTCGCACAGTACCCAGTCGGTATTTGTACCACTTACCTTGACAGAACGAAAATGATTCGGGGTATACATTACCAAGCAAACAATCACCACCGCCCAGAACAACATTTTTGTATATGCCCATGGATTTTTGTATGCGTCGCGCATAAATTTATCTTTCAACAGGTTTTGATACAGCGCCCACGCCCAAACAAAAACTAATAAAATAAGCGCAAAATAGAACCCGATAATTAACGGCTTTTTCAACATTGCCATCCCGTTCGCCAATCCGTCCCAAAAAGACACTTTTGCAGGGCACACATACAGCGCGCTGGCCGCAACGGTTTCAGACAGCGCGATTGGTTCTGTCGGCGCAAAATTAATATTAAACACAGTCATCAGAATGATTGCTGTCATCATTATTATTGCAAACATCATTGTTGGTTTCATCACAGGTCCTTTTTAATTAAGCATATTATACCATAAACAACTATGTGATTGCAATTTTAGAAAGTTTTATTTAATATTTTTATATGTTCACAAATAAATCGCGCGTTATTGTTGGTTTAACAACCTATCACACAGAAAACCTGATGGTGTCTTTATCGGGGCTGGCGCGTGTGGGGCAGGGGGCTGTTTTAATCATTCACAACGACAACCCCAGCGTCCAGATAACAAAACAGCAAATCAGGCAAATGGGTTTTCGCGGTAAATTGCATATAATAAATTCGCAATATAATGTAGGCCTATTAAATTCCAGACTTGCGATACTTGATTATATCAGACGGCAGAACATTTCTGCGCCTTGGTTTATTTTTACGGACGATGATGATGTTATCTTGAATTTGAATGTCCCCAGGGTCCAAGACACGCATTTCGCGGTAATCCAAAACGCGATATCGGTATGCAGGCGTTTGGTTGATGTCTTGCGCGCGATTCAATGCCCAGAACGCATAACAACAGACAACGAAAACAATTTTCTGACGCGTCCTCACTTGGGGCTGGCTGGGACATTGGTTCGCACATCTGTAGTTCTTCGATTGGGGGACGTTTTGCGTTATGCGCACAATGCGATATCAGACATAACAGAATCTTTAACATATCGTGCGCCGATTGATTCGATGATGTGGTCTGGGTTAAACATTGTTGCGCGCCACGATTGTCCGGACGTTTCGCCGATATATATGGACACAACGAATTATATAATCACAGATATTGACAACGTTTCGCAAAAGTATGGAATGTCACTTTTCCCAACCAAAGACGCGCAAAAACAAATCGTTGCAACAATTACAAAGTACGATAATGCAATTCGTGCTGCCTTGGCTGATATGGCAGCAGCCCCTGTGGGGCCAGAATCAGACAATCAATAAAATTTTCACACAAAATAAAAATATATGATTGAAACATTAGGGGAATACTTATACAATACCCCCGACAATAAAGGAATAACAAATGACATACGATGAAATTAGAAAAACATTTTTAGACTACTTTAAATCCAAAGGACATCAAATTGTCCCATCTGCATCACTGATACCAAACGACCCCAGTTTGTTGTTTACGGTTGCAGGAATGGTCCCATGGAAGGGGATTTTACAGGGGACCGAACCTGCGTTTGCACCACGCGTTGCAGACGTTCAAAAATGTATTCGTGCCGGGGGCAAGCATAATGACCTGGAAGACGTTGGTTTTGACGGTCGTCATCATACTTTCTTTGAAATGTTGGGAAATTGGTCTTTTGGCGATTATTTCAAGCAAGAAGCGATAGAGATGTCGTGGGAATTGCTGACGCGCGTTTTGGGACTAGACCCAAATCGTATTGTTGTTACGACGCACTACAGCGATGATGAAGCGGTAAAAATCTGGAAACAGGTTGCCGGCAAAGACGCAATTTTACTGGGTGACAAAGACAACTGGTGGTCTGCTGGTGAAACTGGTCCATGTGGTCCATGTACTGAAATGCACTATGATATGGGGGCGGATTTGCCTGGTGGTTTACCAGGGACAGCGGACGAAGACGGCGGACGATTTGTTGAAATTTGGAACGACGTATTTATGCAGTACGACAGGGATGCCAACGGTAATTTAACCCCACTGCCAAAACAGAACGTTGACACTGGTGCTGGCTTAGAACGCTGGGCGGCGGTCTTGCAGAATAAACTAGACAACTATGACACAGACTTGTTTGTGAATTTAAAGCGCGCAGTCAGTGAAATCACAGGTGTTTCTGAAACTGCTGAAAACACATCCAGTTTCAAGGTTATTACCGACCACTTACGCAGTGTTGGCTTTGCGATTGCGGACGGTGTTTTGCCATCAAATACGGACAGGGGCTATGTAATTCGCAGAATTTTACGTCGTGCGATGCGCCATGGTCAAATCTTGGGACATCGTGGTGCGTTATTGTCTAAACTGTACCCTGCATTGATTACAGAAATGGGTGCGGCATACCCTGAACTGGAACGCGAAAAATCCCGCGTCATAGAGATTCTGCAAAACGAAGAAAACTCTTTTGCCGATATGCTGCAAAACGGTATGAAATTGTTGGAAAACGAAATCCCAAAGATTAACAACGGCGTTTTACCAGGCGACATCGCGTTCAAGTTATTTGATACATACGGTTTCCCATTGGATTTAACCCAGATGATTTTGCGCGACAGAAAAATAGACGTTGACGTTGTTGGGTTTGAAAAATCGATGGCGGAACAGAAAGAACGCTCGCGCGCGAATACCAAGGGCACGCGTATATTCTGGGAATCACAAACAGATTTAGCAGACACAGATGACAGTGCAAAATATGCGCCAGTTGATATGGAATCGCATGTTTTGTCTATTTTGCGTAACGGTGAATTTGTTGCAACGGCTAACGCAGGGGACGAGGTTGAAATTGCGCTGGACAGAACGAACTTTTACGGCACCCAAGGTGGTCAGGTTGGCGACACTGGCGAATTAAAAATCGGCACAGACACCGTTATGTCAGTGGTCGAGGCTGCACGCGTTGATAATATCGTAATTCACAAAGGCACATTGACTGCGGACGTAAAAGTTGGCGATATGGTACGCCCTGTGATTAACACGAATGTTCGTCAACAGACTGCGCGCGCTCACACTGCGACCCACTTGTTGCAATCGGCATTACGCGCGGTATTAAACGAAGATGTCGAACAACGTGGGTCAAAGGTCAGCCCAGATTCTGTTCGTTTTGACTTTTCGTTTGGTCGTCCGATGACCGCCGAAGAAAAACAAGCTGTCGAAGATATGGTAAATTCTTGGATTGCATCAGATATGCCTGTTTTGCACGAAGAAATGTCAATGTCCGATGCGGTTGCGCGTGGCGCGATGGCATTGTTTGGCGAAAAATATGGCGAAAAAGTAAAAGTTATCACAGCTGGCGATGTTTCGTGTGAATTATGTGGTGGCACACACGTCTATCACACAGGCGAAATATTAAAGGCAAAAATAAACAAAGAAAAATCCATCAGCAGTGGTATTCGTCGAATAACAATGTCTGTTGGCACCTTGGCAGAATAACAGCAGAATAAGAAAGCCCCAAAATTTTGGGGTTTTTCTTTACAGTGTTTTTATTTGTGTTATGCTTGCATGCAAATAACATATAAAAGGATTTTTTATGAACAATATAGTAGTAGAGCAAGTTTTTTTACAAGTAGTAGCCGACAAGCTATGGCGCGACATTAATTATGTTACAGCATGTAAAAATGTTACAAAAATGGCCTTTTTTGACGCGGTCGGTGCTGGCGTCCTGGGCATAGTAAGTGTTGTTATGGCGCTTGAACGCAAATTTGATATAAATATCACAGGTGAAGAAATATATTCTCTTGCGAAAATGAGCTATAGTGAAATAGTAGAGCTACTAGAGAGAGCGGTACGAGAAAAAACAAAACCAGCTGTTGATAAAACCTATGCGCAGGAAGAGGTAAAATCAGAAAAGCAAAACAAACCTGTTGTTGTATTGCGCACAATGAAAGATGGAAAACCATACTGTGAATTAACGGGCAAAAAATGCAGCCGCACAGAAAGAGTAAATACTACAGGCAAGGATTATTGTGAATTTATGAATTGCGTAATTTATAAAAACTTTCAAAGATTACGCTAAACAAACATTGTTTTTAAATTCGCAAACACCCAATTGAAAATCAAGGTGTGTGTTTTGTTGTAAACACAAAAACACACTTTTCGCATGTGTTTTTAATTCTCTTGATTTCAGACAATTTTGTACTATCATATACTTGTACACAGAGAATGTACGAACACACCGCGCGTGTTCAAAATGGAATAAATCCCTATGTCTTTATTTGTCGTAATAAAATACCATAGGGTATTAGGGTGCGACCTTCAGATTTACTGCGTATAAAGTATCTGACTTTATTGGCAATGAATTTGGTGGTCGCACGAACGTGAAACATAACAAAGGAAAATAAATGGTAAAAGTAAAAGAAAAAAAATCGGCGCCAGTCAAAGAAAAAGCGCCAAAAACACCGCAAAAAATACGCGGTATGAATAAACACGAAACAGATGCCAACGATGACAAGGTTTATTTTATGGCATTGGGTGGCTTGGAACACATTGGCCAGAATATGTATGTTTATAAATATCGCGGTAAATACTTGGTTGTCGATTGCGGTATGGGCTTCTTGGACGAAGAAATCGGGGCAGGGGACGTTCAGTACTGTGACACAACTTGGCTTGAAAAGCGCAAGAAAGACGTTATCGGCTTTATTGTCACCCATGGCCACGAAGATCATATCGGTGCATTAAAATACATATGGCCTAAGTTCAGAAAGCCAATTTATGCCACGCGTTTCCCTGCGGAAATCTTGCGTCGCACATTTGCTGGCATTGAAATGGACTTTAACCCAAAAACAGACATTGTTGAATTTGACCACAATGGCGCAACTTTGGATTTAGACCCATTCGAAGTCGAAACTTTCCATGTCACCCACTCGGTACCCGAAGCGCAAATGCTGATAATCAAAACCCCAGCAGGCAAGATTTTGCATACAGGCGACTGGACATTTAATGATGATATTCCAATCGAAGCCCCAACAAACTTTGCTCGTCTGGCTGAAATCGGGTCAGACCCAATGTTGTTGGCGTGTATGTGTGATTCTACAAATTCTTCACGTCAGACTAAGCAGGTTACAGAAACTCAGGTTCGTGAAACCTTGACTGAAATTATGAAGAATGCCCCAGGACGTGTCTTTGTGACGGGCTATTCACGCAGTTTGGCGCGTATTAAAATGTTCTCCGAAGCGGCACGCGCTGCCGGTCGTGTTGCAGCGATAAAAGAACGCAGTAATCCAAATCCTGTACCGTATGTTGGGTTGCCAGAATTTCGTGAAATGGGCATACAGTTTGGTTATTTAAACAAAGACGATGTTTATTTGCACAGCGAAATCAAAGACCTGCCGGCGGAAAAACAAGCGATTTTTGTTGAATCGGGAGAGAGACAAGAGGATATTTTTGGTTACGACGTTGAAAAATACCGTTCCCGGCAAGATGATTCTTTAACGGTGTCGGATGTTTGGAAAACGCTTGAGGACTATGCTTGTTTGTATTTTATTTATATTTTAATATTTTTTCGGGCAGCTTTATATTTTGCTTCAGTCGGCTTTTTTTATACGCTTTTTAAATAATACCTTGTCAAGCTTATCTGTGAAAAAGTCGAACAGTACAGCCATTGTAACAGTGCATACGAAGCAC
>CALCEG010000047.1 GCA_937900435.1 uncultured Alphaproteobacteria bacterium | reverse complement strand
ACCAGTAATCCGAAAAATACGTCCAATGGTGTGTTACAGTTGAACGGTTCGTGGTGTTCTAGGTCTGGATATAACATCACTGGATGGAAATGTAACAATGTTATTTATGGAGTAAATGGGTCATATGAACCCCAAACCGTAGCGAGTGAATGTGTTGCTCAGTGGTCTGGTGGAGAACAGAATTATTATACTGTTAACTTGACATGTGATGCTAACTGCACAGGGAACGAATATTACCGTACGGTGTCACAAGGGTATGAAATAGATCTATCTCAATGGTGTGCAGGATCAAATCAAAATGCTCAATGGAACAGTGTTTGCGCACAGGCTACAAACGGGAGTATCATTGTAAATCAAAATATCACGTGCAATGCAAGTTGCACTGGCGGTGGTGCTCCCACACCAACCACTTATTCTGTTAATTTAAACTGTAATCCAGGTTGTACAGGGAACCCTTATAATAAATCCGTAATAGAAGGAAATCCTGTAAATCTTTCACAATATTGTGCTGGCAGTGGACAAACAGCCACGTGGGCTGGTGACGGTTGCCCGACCCATGGTGGAACCATCACCGTGAACAATAATATCAATTGCACCGCAACGTGTTTAGGTCAGGGCGGTGGTGGTGGCGTTACCCCCCCCGATGATGAATGCGATGAAAACAATCCTATTAAGTGCACAAGTCCGGATACATGCGGTGACGCCAATGGAATCTGGCTTTGCACCAGTACGAATACTTGTACTTGCGTGAAAAAGGGTGGCATGCGTTATGTTCAGATTAACGATGGTGACGGCGTCCGCACCAGTCAAACCAGAGGAAATGCATATCAGTTAGATTCCGTTTGGATTGATACTGATGGCAGTACTTGCCAGGATGCCGGTGTTTATATTGCCGACCCGAATAACGACAACATGGTAGTATGCAGCAGCCCTGTGGACACCATTGGGTGGTGGCGTTACTCCGGCAAACGCAGTTCCGGATTTTACATCAATGTTGGTGGAACGGATGTTTTGTTCGCACGCGAATGGGGCGCAATTGTCACAGAAAACCTTAGCAAACTCGCCGCAACCGATCCGAATGCAACACTTACCGCAACACCAAAGGTATATGGCAACGACGTTGGGTATGTTTACTTTGATGAAACCAATCATACTTGGAATGCGACCTATACGCCGCCGTCCGATGAATACTATGTCCATAATACTTTTGACATAAATTTCTATCCGAACCGCCCGAATACCAGTGGTTCGGACAGCAAGGTCGCCACGTACAGGTATATCGAAGGTGAGGGATACTATGACGCGAACGGAATCAATAAGACCACAGCACCGAGAGTTTCTGATTTCGCCCAAGAATATACGTTCCGTGGATTTTATCCGGGGGCTATGCCCAAGGTGTCGGGGGACGATTTATCCGGCAAGGTTTGGCCATCGGGAACCGGTGGTCAAACCCCAGTTACTTTAAATAACTCCAAATGGGTTTTGGCAACGATGGATCCGAAT
>CALCEG010000046.1 GCA_937900435.1 uncultured Alphaproteobacteria bacterium | reverse complement strand
CCGCACTGCTGAAGCTCTGTGCGGCGCACGCTGTGGAGCCTGTCATTCTGGGCGCGGGCACCAATGTGCTGGCACCCGATGCCGGACTGCGAAATCTCATTATCGTGCTCAAGGATGCCCTGGAGGGCATGGAGCGCATTTCTGACACCTGCATCCGTGTGATGGCGGGTGTGACCATGAGCCGGGCGGCTGTTTTTGCGGCTGGTCCACTGCTGCCAGCGTGTTCTGTAACGATACATACGGCGTATTTTGGTTTGTTTGTTGGTGCGTATCCGACAAACAGTCCATGGTTTCGCATGTTCCATTTCAGTTGCTCGTTGGTCAGAACCCCGCTTTCACGTTCTTTCTTTGAAATACTGCGAACCTGTGAAGTTCCTGTTTTGCCCCCCATTCTTTTTCCGTCTATATCAATAGCACTGCCTGCGGCTGTTCCGCCTTTTTTTGTCACTTGCTCTAACCCTTGCAGAACTATTTTTAAATTTTTACTTTGCAGTCCCAGACCTTTAAATACGGGTCTTTTTTCATCAATAAATAATCTAGGTACAATATTTTTATTAGACGCAGTTCGTGCCATCATAACTGCCAACTGCAAGCAATTTGTTAATATAAACCCTTGTCCGATACCAGAAATAATAGTGTCGCCATGCACCCATCTGTACCCGATATTTTTTTCTTTCCAATATCTGTCTGGGATAACGCCACCCATTTCGCGTGCCAGAATATCATCCATATATTTTTCTTGCAGTCCCAGTTTTAGTGCCATTTCCTTGATTGCGTCAATACCGATACGCAACGCAACCTGATAGAAATATATATCGCACGAGTGTTTCAACGCATCGACCAGATTAACCTTACCATGTCCTTGATGTTCCCAACAGTGATATCTTCTGTCGCCATAGTCCCAATATCCTGGACAGAATATTTTTTCTTTTTCTGTTATTGCGCCTGCTTCTAGTGCGGCCAGCGCAACGACTATTTTAAATGTTGACCCTGGCGGATACAGTCCTTCGATTGCCTTGTTCATAAATGGTTTTGCGATATCTTGTCGCAGTGTATCTATATATTCTTCGCCATCGTATTCGCGGAACATATTTGGGTCAAAACTAGGCACAGAAACCATTGCCAAAATATCGCCTGTATTAATATCCAGCACCACCCCACATCCCGACCGATGCGTAGTTAGTGCATCAAACAAAGTGCGTTGAATATTATCACTGATAGTTGTTTGTATGTTGTTTCCAACAATTGGCGGTACGAATTGTGTTTTATCTTCGCCGATTACACGTCCAACTGCATTTGTAATCATAACCGTTTGTCCGGCAGTACCCTTCATTTCATTGTTGAACTTTTTTTCCAACCCTGTGATACCTGTTGTCAAGAAAGGTGTGTTTGCAACTGGTTTTGCAGGTTCACCGACATACCCGAATATTTGTGCGCCTGCTGGTCCCATTTCATAAATTCGCGCATATCCGTTTTCGACGTGCAGTCCTTTCAAATTTTTTGCCTGCAGTTTAGCCAATGTTTTCCAGTCTGTATTTTCGCTGACCAACACAGGTTGAAACTTCATTTGTTTTTTTATTCTTGCTTTGATTTTATCTATTTTTTTAGGTTTTATATGCAGTGTGTTTTGTATTTCTGTTAATAAATCATCTATGTTTACTGCTTCTTCTGGTATGATATAGATTCTGTATATCGCTTCGTCGTGTGATATTGGTGTTTTGTTTCTAGACAAGATTTTACCACGTTCAGGCATATTAATTTGAATGCGAAATGAATTATTTTCGCTTTTTTTCTTGTATTCTTGATAGTTAAACAGTTGCATTTGCAACATACGCAACACCAGCGCAGATGTTAACACCGCCCCTGCTGTCAAGAACAATGCACTACGTCTATCAAAAGTGCGTGATATTTCTGTATCAATCATTGTAAATCCTTTGAATTAATACAGTTATTGGCATATACAGTATTGTACACAATGCAAATATCCAAATTCCATTTAACAGATTAACAGCGGCTAAATTAGAAATAATCTGAATAAAAACAGCCCCACCGAAAAAGACAAAAAATGCGTACAATCCGTTTTTATCTGTATGTGTTAAATCGATAATATTTTGAAAACTATTAATTGAAAAGAACAGACAATAAACCGCCAACCAAAAGCAAACAGTTTCAAAATTATAGTCAATCGCCACACACATTAATACAGAAAATAACGGAAACCAATCAATTGGCTTGATAAAAGAGCAAAAAAATATAGGTATTATTGCTAAAATCCCTGCAGGATTCCAAAAACTATCTGACAATCGCCACAACCCTATTGTCAGCAGGAATGGAAAGGCTTGTTTTAAAAATTCCAAAATTTTTACTTTCATCTATATTCGTTTTTTATTGTATCGAATTTTAGTACCATCACGCGCGATAATTGTTTTGGCGAAACGACACGAACATCTGTTTCATCAATCATTTCCCCGACAATCAGACCTGCTGGCAAGACCCCTGAAATATTACTGGTTATAAGTTTTAACCCCTTGGTTGGTTGAAATTTTGGGTCACTAAAGAATCCCATTGTTGGTTTGCTGGATCCATTTCCGGTCATAAATCCATATATTTCAGACCCGATAACGCGCACCGCGATATTTGTATCTGCGTCCGTCAATGCGCGCACACGCGAAAAGTTCGTTCCAACATCGATAACAATACCTGCCATAATCATATCGGTATTTGTGACAACCATACCTGGCTCTATACCGTTTTTGATACCGCGGTTAATGATAAAAGTATTATGTCCGATTGCGCTGTTGTCGTGAATAATATCTGCGATAACGACATCTCGCGGTTGTGCGTTTTTTACATCTAATTCGCGGCTAAGTTTATTATTTTCCTTGATTGCGACTTCGCACAATGCTTGGTTTGCCAACGCTTGTTCCAGTCTGACGCGTAATTCTTCGTTTTCCGAACGCAGGTTAGTTATTTCTGAAATACTTTCGACTGCGCCCCCAACAGCGCGAATTGGCCATGTTATAACATCGCCCATCCAGTGTGCCACAGGTACAACAACGTGCGCCAAGGCATTCATAATTCTGTAATCAGGCTTTGCAATCATTATATATATAAACAACACTGGCAACACCGCCGCAGTTGCAACTGCCCGAACAAGTGGGTATAATTTGGAAGAGGCTTTATTTTGTTTCATCTGGCATACTTTAGACATAAAAACACAGATATTCAATAAAAACTTGATTTTTCCTTAAATTATGTTAATAATATCAATCAGTCAAAGTGGCAGGCATTGCCACCAGACAAAAAAACAAACTAAATCAAAAGGAAATAAAATGCCAAAATTAAAGACAAAGTCGTACTTAAAAAAGCGTGCGTCTATGACTGCGACTGGCAAGATTCGTGTTGCCCGCAACTCTCATAAAAAACTGCTTCGCAAAAAATCTGCTCGTGCAAACAAAGCAGGTGCAAAGCCACAGTATTTAAACGATAATATGGTCGGACAGGCAAAAATCCTGGCGCCATACGGTTTGAAATAATCAAGGGGGTATAAGTCATGGCAAGAGTTAAACGCGGAACAACCGTTAAACAAAAACATAACAAGATTTTGGCGCGTGCCAAGGGTTATTTGGGCCGTCATCATTCAACATATCGCGCTGCGCGTGAAAAGACAGAAAAAGCAGGACAGTATGCATATCGCGACCGCCGCGTTAAAAAACGCGAATTTCGTGGTTTGTGGATTGTTCGTATCAATGCTGCTGTGCGTGCAAATGGTATGACTTACAGCCAATTTATGAATGGTTTAAAGAAAGCAGGTGTTGCCCTTGACCGCAAGGTTTTGGCTGAAATGGCCTATGCTGGCGATGCCAACTTCATCAAATTGGTTGATACTGCAAAACGATTTAACAGCGCCGATGCTAAATAATACCAGTACGGCGTGGTATATCTTTTGTTATAACAATGGCCGTCAATGACGGCTTTTGTTTATTTAAAATTTGAAAAAGGGACTGTAGAATTATGCAAGAACAAATAAAAAACATACAAACACTTGAAGAATTGCAGGCTTTATACACTGCGACCTTTGGCAAAAACGGTACAATGACTGCGCGTTTAAAAGAAATGAAAAATCTGGATAACGATGCGCGCGCTGCGTTAAATACAGAAAACGCAACTTTGCGTGAATTGTTTAAAACGCGCCAGACAGAAATTGAAAATGCAGTTTTAATGGCATCATTAGAAAAACAGAAATTGGACGTATCGCTAAATCCATTGCCTGAAAATCGCGGTACTTTGCACCCATTGACACAAAGTTTGTCAGAAATATCAAAAATTTTAGAATCTTTTGGTTACACAATGTTCACAGGTCCCGAAGTCGAAGATGATTGGCATAATTTTACAGCATTAAATACACCGTCTTATCATCCTGCACGCGATATGCAAGATACATTTTTCTTGGAAAATGGCAATGTGTTGCGCACACAAACATCAGCGATTCAAATCCGCGCAATGGAAAAAAATGGTGTACCAATCAAAATGTTTGGTGTTGGTTCAACATATCGCAAAGAAATGGATGCGACACATAGTCCTATGTTTGGGCAAATCGAAGGACTGTATATTGATAAAAACATAACAATGTCTGATTTAATTGCAGACGTTCGTGCGTTTTTATCAAGATTTTTTGGAATTGAAAACATTGAATTGCGTATTCGCCCATCGTATTTCCCGTTCACAGACCCCAGCATTGAAATAGATATGAAGTGGAAAAATGATAAATGGTTGGAATTGATGGGTGCTGGTATGGTTCATCCGAATGTTCTGCGTAATTGTGGGGTTAACCCTGACGAGTATCAAGGTTTTGCATTTGGTTTTGGTTGGGACAGATTAGCAATGTTAAAGTACAACCTAAATGACATTCGTCAGTTTTACGATAACGATGTTCGTTGGTTAAAAAAAGCAGGATTTTAATTACAGGGGGATAATACAATGAAATGGACTTATGATTGGTTAAAAGATTATTTGAAAACAGATGCGACACCTGAAATGATTGCAGACACTCTGACGCGTATCGGGCTAGAGGTAGAAGATGTACAATCACCGATTGCACCAATTGCGGCCAAAATCGTTGAATGTAAACCACATGAAAACAGTGATCATTTGCATGTGCTGATGGTTGATGATGGTACTGGAACGTTGCGTCAGGTTGTTTGTGGTGCACCAAACGCGCGCGTTGGATTGGTTTCTGCGCTGGCGATACCGGGCTGTGTTATTGACGGACATGAAATAACGTCTGGCAAACTGCGTGGTGTTTTATCTGATGGTATGATGTGTTCTGGGCGTGAACTGGGGATTAACGATGACCACAGTGGTATTATTGAATTACCATCTGACACAGAAATCGGTTCGCCTGTTATTGATGTAAAGACTGTTTTTGATGCAGGTATCACCCCTAACCGTCCTGATTATTTGGCGGTACGCGGTATTGCGCGCGATTTATCGGCGACTGGCATTGGTCATTATGTTGCGCCAAACGACCCAGAATTTAAAACTGTTGCTGGTGAACGCAAGGTTGTTTTAGAAACAGATAAATGTCCAACATATAAAATGATAGAAGTTCACAATATCAACATATGTCCCAGTGATACAAAAATCGCTTCGCGTTTAAAGGCAATCGGAATAAACCCCAAGAACGCAGCGATTGATGCAACAAACTATATTTGTTATGATATGGCACAGCCTATGCATTGTTTTGATGCAGACCAAATTGATGGCGACATCATTGTTCGTATGGCACAAAACGGTGAAAAATTCACAGACTTGTTTGGCAACGAACATTCTTTGACAGAAAACGATATGGTTATTGCGGATAATAGTGGTATTTTGGCGTTGGCTGGTGTAATTGGTGGTGCGCGTGGTTCGACCACAGATGAAACAAAAAATATCATCTTGGAATCTGCATATTTTGACCCGGTATCAGTCAGAAAGTCTGCAAAAAGACTTGGTTTATCAACCGATGCATCGTATCGCTATGAACGCGGTATTGACCCAACTATAACAGGTATTGCAGCGATGTGTGCGTTGGAAATTATAACTGCCAGATGTGGTGGTACGGTTGTATGTGCTTATTCTGCTGGTTCTGATATAACACCAAATACTGTAATCAAATATAACCCACAAATGTGTGTTAAAAAAACAGGTATTGATATTCCATCAGATATTCAACACAGCATATTAATTGCGCTGGGGTACCGTATTGAATGTAAATCTGATGATTGGACAGTTGTTCCATTGCCATCGCGTGTTGATGTAAAAATACCTGAAACAATCATTGCGGACCTTATCAGAATTTATGGTTATGATAAAATTGCAACATCTTGTAATCATACTTATGGCGATGCGCGTCCACACAATACGCATGAAATGGATATCAAGCAGGCAATGTCTGCGCGTGGATTAAATGAATGTCGTTCATTTGGTTTTGGTAATTCTGCTGTTGAACAAATATTAACAGACAGACCGATTGTAAAAATAGCAAATCCGATAACATCCGACTTTGATACATTGCGTAATGGCTTGTTGTATGGATTGCTTACCGCGGTATCAAACAATGAAAAGCGCAGTTATCCAAATGTTTCGTTATTTGAACTAGGGACAGTGTTTGATGGTGATATGCCGGGGCAACAACATACGTCGTTGTGCATTGTTCGCAGTGGTGTTATTGCGCCACGTCATTGGACTGGGCGTAATCGCGATGTTGATATCTATGATGTCAAGGCAGATTTGATTTCATTGTTCAACGGCCAGAATTTTTCAGTATCTGTTGAAAACGCACCGCTTTGGGCACACCCATATCGTTATGGTGCATTGATGCAAGGCAAAAAGAAAATCGCAGAATTTGGTCAGTTGCACCCATCAGTTGCAAAAAAACTGCGTATAAAAACAAATGTAGTTATTGCGATTGTTGATGATGTTTTGAATATCGCAACCCCAAAGCAGACCAAGAATATCACGTTGTCTGAATTTCAACCGATAACGCGTGATTTTGCGTTTATTGTTGATTTTGATACGCCTGCGGGCAAGTTGACATCTGTTGCAAAATCTGTCGACAGCAGAATAACAGACGTTGTTGTCTTTGATGCGTTTGATTTATCGGACGGGAAAAAATCGGTTGCGTTTACAATAACGATTCAGCCGACTGATAATATGTCTGATACTGTATTGCAGGAATTACAGTCATCTGTTATCAGTGCTGTTGAATCAAAATGCAACGCGCAAATTCGCGACAAATAAAAAAGTATAAAATTCCCGGATTTTTTTGCAAAAATGTTAAAAAAAGCCGGGAAAAACAGAAAAAGACAAATAAAAAAACACCGGCTTTTTACCGGTGTTTTTCAAATCTGGTGGGTGGTATTGGACTCGAACCAACGACCTTTACGATGTCAACGTAACGCTCTAACCAACTGAGCTAACCACCCATTGCGACAGAGATTATAACAAAGAAAATAATAATTGCAAATAATATTTGCATTAAGATTACAATACCGATTGTAATAGGGAACCTATTATGCGAGGCTAGAAATCTCGCGACACACTCGCCTGCGCAGGCGTTAATTGCTCCAACGATGGTTGGAGGTCGGTTAATATACAGAATACCCGAGCCACGAAGTGTCGTGATTTCTACCTCCAACCACCCTATTTTATGGTGGTTTTTTATATTATGGGGGCAAATATGACAATCGGGCATGATCTAGAATTTATACGAAAAAAAGCAGGCTTATCAATAGTCGATATTTGTAATATTATGGACGTTTCCGAAACAGATTATGAAAAAATATGTTCTGGTTCTGTTGTGCCGACACGCGTTAAGTTTTGTGTAAAAAAAACCGGTATTTACCGGTTTTTTTAATCTTTTTTCAAGAATTCTTCCAGCCATTTATTATCAAAGTTTAACTGTTTAACATCTTTGTTCTTTAACAGTTTTTGTTGCAACGGTATTGTTGTTTTTACACCTTCGATAACAAATTCATCCAGCGCACGCGTTGCGCGCATAATACACGCTGGTCTGTTTTGTGCGTGTACCACCAGTTTCGCAATCATAGAATCGTATGTTGGTGGTATTGTGTAGCCGGTATAAACCGCACTATCTACGCGTACCCCCAGTCCCCCAGATGGTGCGTATAGCGTAATTTTCCCAGGGTTTGGCATAAATGTTTCTGGGTCTTCTGCATTGATACGAAATTCGATTGCATGCCCATTTGGAATGACGTTTGACTGTGTATAGCCTAACTTTTCCCCCGCGGCGATTCTGATTTGTTCGCGTACTAAGTCCACCCCATAAACCATTTCTGTAACGGGGTGTTCGACTTGTAATCTGGTATTCATTTCCAAGAAATAGAATTTACCATCTTCGAACATAAATTCAAAAGTACCTGCATTTGTATAGCCCATTTTTTTTGCGGCATTTTTGCAGATTTCAATCATATCATCGCGCTGTTTTGCTGACAGTATTGCGGCTGGACATTCTTCCATAACCTTTTGATTACGTCTTTGCAACGAACAATCGCGTTCACCGAATATAACAACATTTCCATATTTATCGCCCAGCACTTGGAATTCGATATGTCTGGGGTGCAACAACAGTTTTTCCATATACAACGTATCGTCGCCAAACGCAGATTTTGCTTCGTTTTTGGTTAATTGATACGCTTCGGCCAGTTCGTCTTTGTTCAATACCGCGCGCATACCTCGTCCACCACCACCAGCGGCGGCTTTCAGCATAACAGGATAACCGATTTTTTCTGCCCAATCGATTGCGGAATCCAGCGTTTCGATTGCGCCATCAGATCCTGGAACAACAGGCAACCCACATTCAATGGCTGTTTTTTTTGCATTAACCTTGTCGCCCATTTTTGTAATCATTTCTGGGGTTGGACCAACCCAAATCATACCATGCTGTTCGACCTTGGTTGCAAAATCAGCACGTTCAGACAAGAACCCATACCCTGGGTGAATTGCGTCAGAGTTTGTTAACAGTGCTGCGGTCAATATTGCAGATTCATTCAGATAAGAATCGCGTGCAGGCGCCGGTCCTATACATACAGATTCATCGGCCAGTTGCACATGCATTGCGTCTTTATCAGCGGTTGAATACACTGCGACAGTACGGATTCCCATATCGCGACAGGCACGAATGATTCGCAGGGCGATTTCCCCACGATTTGCGATTAAAACTTTTTTAATTGATGACATTTTATTCAATAACGATTAAAGGTTGGTCAAATTCAACGGCTGCGCCATCAGAAACCAATATTTCTTTTACGACACCGTCTTTGTCAGATTTGATTGGGTTAAAAGTCTTCATTGCTTCGACCAATGCGACTGTATCCCCTGCTTTAACACTTGTACCGACTTTTACGAATGTTTCTGCGCCTGGTTCTGGTGCCAAGTAAACAACACCGACCATTGGCGATTTCAATGCGTATCCAGCAATTTTATTTGTTGTATTTTGTTGAACTGTTGGTGCGTCTGTACCTGCGGCTGTTGTTGAAGTTGTTGCCGCGACAATCTGTTGTTTTGACAGGTGGATATGTTTACGATACACACCGAACAAAAACTGGCGTTCTAAATCAAGTTCTGTAATCCCCATATCGTCCATGATTTTAGACATAGATTCAACGGTTGCACGAAAAGACATTTTTTATCCTTTGTTTGTATTATTGTCTCGTATAGACTAAAATTGTACCACATTCCCAGCCATTGTCAAGGTACAGGGTCGTATCCGCATCCGCCCCCTGGTCTGCAACGGCTAATTCGTTTAATTCCCAACCATACGCCGCGTATTACGCCATACTTTGATATTGCGGTACGGGTATATTCGCTGCATGTTGGGGTGAATCTGCATGCCGCCCTGCCCCCAATTATTGGCGATATTGCGCATTGGTATACGCGAATAAGTTTGCAAGCGATACTGGTGGAAATGCTATTTTTCTGGGGCATTGATAGGCAGTTTTCGTATATAACTAAGTGCTTTTTTCATTGCTGTTATTCCGTCTTCTCTATCTGCGGCAAAAATATCCCGTCTGATAATAAAGACATAATCCCAATCGGGTCGCAATAAATCTTCGTTATACGAAATCCAGTCGCGCATAACGCGTTTTGCACGATTTCTGTCGACTGCGAATTTAAAAGTTTTTTTTGTGACAACCAGTCCATATCGCGCATCTTTTTTAAATTTTGCTTTTTTTGCGCGTATCAAGAAATAGGCGCAACGTGCAGATGGGGCGTCTGGTTCCACTGCAAAATCTTCGTGTTTTTTTATAGTATCTCGTTTCATAACGTGGTATATAATACCAAAATATTACAGAAATCAAATAAATTTATAGCGCTGCCTTGATTTTTTATAATATGTGATTTATAGTTTCAAAAAACCTACAAGACTAACAGGGAATATAAAATGTATAATTGGTTAATGAAGTTTTTTTCAGCGGACATGGCGATTGATTTAGGAACTGCGAACACTTTGATTTATGTCAAGGGTCGTGGAATTGTATTGAACGAACCTTCGGTGGTTGCGGTTGCTGAAAACCGTCTGATGGGCCGTAAAGAGATTTTAGCCGTTGGGACCGAGGCTAAACAGATGTTTGGTCGTACACCTGGGACAATATCTGCGGTACGTCCACTGCGTGATGGTGTTATTGCAGACTTTGAAGTCGCCGAAGAAATGATAAAATATTTTATTCGCAAGGTTCATCATCGTTCACCATTGGCTGCACCGTTAATTATTATTTGCGTACCATCGTGTGCGACTCAGGTTGAACGCCGCGCTATCCAAGAAGCTGCCGATGCCGCTGGTGCACGCAAGGTGTACATTGTCGAAGAATCTACTGCTGCGGCGATTGGTGCAGGTTTACCGGTTGAAAAACCTGTTGGTTCAATGGTTCTTGACATTGGTGGTGGCACGACTGAGGTTGCAGTTATGTCCCTTGGTGGTATTGTATATTCAAATGCGGTACGCACTGCTGGCGACCAGATGGACATTGATATTATCGACTTTGTTCGCAAGAACAAGAATTTATTAATCGGTGAAAATACCGCCGAAGAAATTAAAAAGCGTATTGGTACTGCGATTTCGCCCAAGGATAAAACAAACGAATTAACGATGAAGATAAAAGGTCGTGATTTGTTATCTGGGACACCGCGTGAAACAGTTATTACAGAATCACAAATTGCGTCTGCATTGGCGCAGACAGTATCCAAGATTGTTGACACTGTTCGTCAGGCATTGGAATTGACACCACCTGAATTATCGGCTGACATTGCCGATCTTGGTATTGCGATGACTGGTGGTGGTTCGTTGTTGCGTGGTCTTGATATTGCGATTCGCGCTGCAACAGGGTTGCCTGCATTTTTGGTTGATAATCCGTTGGCGTGTGTCGCCTGTGGCAGTGGCAAGATGTTATCGAACCTTGACAAGAACAAACACGTTCTGCAAACAATGTATTAAAAAATCCCGGCTTTTTTTGCAAAAATGTTAAAAAAAGCCGGTAAAAACCAAAAAACAATATCTGTTAATAAAAAAGTTAAAAAATACCGGCTTTTGCCGGTGTTTTTTGAATGTTTTTACTTGGTTAATTTTTCAATCAGTTCAAACAACTGTATACGCGTATCGGCGAACAGTGTTATCTGCCCTGCCCCACCGCGTTTTTCTGTTATTTTGACTTTTACCCCCAGTGCGCCTTTTATCTTGGATTCCATTTCGTTGATTGTCTTAGAATCGATTGTTTTTTGTATGTGTGCGCGTGTATTTTTTGCGCGTGGGGATTTTTTGACCAGTTTTTCTGTGTCTGAAACCGACAATTTATCAGCGATAATTTTATGCGCCAGTTCTTCTGGGTTTTCTGCCACTGCAATTGTGCGCGCGTGTGATGCAGATATATCACCCTGTTGCACCAATGATTGCACTGATTCTGGCAGTGCGGTAATTCGCAACATATTTCTGATATAGCTTTCAGATTTTCCAATCAAGCGCGCCAAATCAGGCATTTCATAATCGCAACATTCCATCAGGTTTTTATATGCATTTGCTTCTTCGATTGGGTTCAGGTTTTCGCGCTGTACATTTTCAATCAGTGCGATTTCCATTGCGTTTTCATCGTTGATTGTTTTTATCAGCGCAGGAATTTCTGTTTCCCCAGCCAGTTTAGATGCGCGAAAACGTCTTTCTCCAGCAACAATTTCATATGCGTATGGTTTGTTTGTCACGCTGCGCAACAAAATCGGCTGCAGTACGCCTTTTTCGCGTATAGATGCCGCCAAATCACTAAGTTCAGAATCTGTAAAGGTTTTGCGCGGCTGGTCTGGGTTTGCGCCAATTTGTGCCAGTGGTATTTTTTTTACGATTACACGTTCTGTTGGTGTTAGTAATGAAATATCAGGTATTGTGCCGCGTGTTGATTGCAGTTCTGACAATCCACGTCCCAGTCCAAATTTAGTTGCCATTATTCATCTCCTGTGGTTCTTTCGACTACTTCTGTTGCCACGCGCAGGTATGCCTGTGCGCCCGTTGAATTAAAGTCATAAAACAGTGCTGGTTTTCCATGACTAAGTGCTTCTGATACGCGTACATTGCGTGGCACGACAGTTTTGAAAACCAAATCACCGAATGTTTTTCTGACGTCTTCATCGACCGCGCGTGTCAATCCGTATCTGCGGTCGTACATTGTCAATAATACCCCCAGTATTTTTAGGTCTGGGTTCCATTTTTCTTGTACGACTGTGATAGTGTCGACCAGTTGTTGAACGCCTTCTAGTGCGAAAAATTCGCATTGCAGGGGTACGATAACAGAATCTGCGGCCGTTAACGCGTTAATAGTTAAATAACCTAATGCGGGCGGACAGTCAAACAGAATATAATCATAGTAATCTTTTATCGGTTGTAATGCGTTGCGTAATCTAAATTCGCAATTCTCCATCCCCAGCATATCTATATCTGTGCCTGCCAATGCTTGGGAAGAGGGCAATAAATGCAAATTTGGTATTGCGGTGGTTAATATATTATCTGCGGCGTTTGCTGTTCCCATAATAACACCGTATGCGCTTTGTCGGTGTGATGCACGTTCAAAGCCTAAGCCTGTGCCAGCGTTGCCTTGTGGGTCTAAGTCAACAAGCAATACACGTTTTTTTATTGCGGCCAACGACGTTCCGATGTTAATAGCGGTTGTTGTTTTGCCAACACCGCCTTTTTGATTTGCAAACGCGATTATTTGTGTCATTTTTCCTTTCCGTATGTTAAAATTCGTTTTAAAGATATAAAAATGCCGCGATTCGGTCAAGTGTTTAGTTTTTGTGTTAATAAAAATCAAGAAAAAACAAATTGTTGTTTTTTGTTTCGTGTGAAATAGAGTTTTGTTGTGTGTTTGTGTTAAAAATCCCCGGCTTTTTTGCAAAAATGTTAAAAAAAAGCCGGTAAAAACCAAAAACAATATCTGTTAATAAAAAAGTTAAAAAACACCGGCTTTTACCGGTGTTTTTTTATATAAAATTAACGATTATAATAAATCCATCACCAGTCTTGGATGGGGTTAGTTTGTAATTGAATTTGTATTTTGTTTTTGCTGTATCGATTTCGCCGGCAATTTCGCGTCCTTTTAGCAAAAAAAGCCGGTATTTTGTTTTGGCGACATAGTCCATAATTTTAGTAAGTGATGCGAATGCGCGTGCTGTAAATACAAAATTGTCATTTTTTGCCGGCAAATTTCGAACATAGTCTTCTACGCGACCATGATATATTGTCAGATTGTCCAGTTTCAGTTCTTGTTTTACTGTGTTCAAGAAAGAAACTTTTTTTCCAATTGATTCGATGCAAACCACATTCCATCCCAGTATTGCCAGAACTATACCAGGAAATCCTGCGCCACTGCCTAAATCGATAATGTTTACATTTTTTGGTAATACGTCTGCCAGTTGCGCAGAATCTGCGATATGTCTGGTTTCTATATCATTCAGCGTACTTGGTGCGACCAGATTCATTTTTTCTGACCATTCGCGCAGCAAGTTTGCATATTGTTCGAATTTGACTTTATTGTTCATAAGCGTTATTCTAACATAGTTATGAGAAAAATAGAAACAATATTTATTACAATATCTTTGTTGCTGGCGGTTGGTATCGTTGGTGGCTTAATTACGCGTTATGATAACAATGGTGATGCAGGGCATATTGTGGCCAGTGAATACAAGTTCCCAGACCGGCAATTTGGTTCGTTTTTGGCGGCGCAGCACGCAATTTATGTGAATGATTTTGAATCTGCTGGTGGTTTTGCGGATAAATTGCAAGATGTTCAGTATCCAATCGTTCAAAACACCAAGATGATATCTGAATTTTTAAACGGCTATTTACCACAAGACGCTAAGTTGTTAAAGCAAGAAAAGGGTATGCCGGCAAAATTGGTATACGATGCATATTTGATTACCAACAACCGGTGGAAGGATTTTCATAATCGGCACAAGTCTGATGAAGGTGCATTGCTTGCGCCATTGCGTATATGGTCTGCGATTGCGAACGATTGGCGTACAAACACTTTCAAGTTTATTGATAAATTACCGACCAACGATTCTTGGAAATCGTTTATTCGTGGTCAGATTTACGCAGAATTAGGCGATATAGACAAAGCCGCTGAACATTTTGCGTTAGTTATGCCAGAATTTATGAATATAAATGATTATTTGTATTTGATGTCTTTTTATCTTCATCACGATATGACCGAAGACGCCAAAATTCTGCGCGAAGATTTTACAGCACGTCCTGGCGGAATGTTTTTGATTGATTTTGATGATTTTCCAGACTGGTCTGTATACAGCGGTTTTAAAAACGCGCTGGCGTTTAGTTTGGTTCAAAACGTATCACATACTCAGATTTTAATGTATTCTGATTTAGCAATGATATTATTGCGTTTTGCGCAGATTATTGCACCAGAGTTTTCTGCCAGTAATAATGTGATTGATTATTATATGGGGCAATATTATTTCAAGAATATTGGTAATTGGTCAGATTGTTTTTCGCGTGTCAGTTCAGACAGTCCTTTCTATCTGTTTGCCAAGATGCGTGTTGCTGAAAAGACAGGCGACATCACTCATTTAAAAGAAGTATTAAAACGTTCGTCATTATTTGTTCCTGCAATTAACAAATTGATGGGTCATTATATTCGCAACGGCAATCGTAGTGCGGCATTGAATGTTGTCAAGAATACGCTGTCGGTTGACGATTTGCCTGAAAATATGCGCGCGTTTTTTACCAAGGGCAGGGCGCAAATAAACTATTCGTTTGGAAATTACGAATCTGCACAATCTGACATAGATTATGTTCTTAGCGTTTTACCATCAGATGCCGAGGCTTTATCAATGCAGGCCAGAATATGGGCTGCACAAAATAAAGAGATAGAGAAAGCATATAATTATGCGATGTTATTGATACGCAACAATCCTGCGGATGTATATGCGTGGGATACACTTGGGCGTGTTGTTGCAGCGCGCGAAGGCGCGGATGTTGCGCTTGATTTATTAAGTCGCGTAGGGGACGTTTCTGAAAAGTGTTCTTCGTTATTTGAAACTTTGGGGGATTTGTATGTATCTACTGGCGATATGGAACGCGCAAAGCAATCTTATTTGCGTGCCATTGAATTATCTGATGATGGTTTAGTTGTTGTACCACATATTAAAAATAAATTAAGGAAGATAAAATGATAGTTGGTGTTATTGGGGCTGGTGCCTGGGGAACGGCATTGGCGCATATTTCTGCGCGTAGTGGCAATGATGTTTTATTATGGTCTTATGATGGTTTGTATAAATCGTTTGATGGCGTTTCAATGTCAGACCGTATTCGCATAACATCGGATGTGGCAGATTTACGAAATTCAGACATTTGGTTGGTTGTAACGCCTGCGGCGTTTTTTCGTGAAACTGTCCGTAAAATGCGCGAATTTTATGCAGGTCAGCCGATTTTAATTTGCACCAAAGGAATGGAAGGCGAGACAGGTCAATTTATGTCTGAAATTTTGAACGAAGAAATACCAGAATGCCAAGATGTTGGTGTTTTGTCTGGACCTCAATTTGCGCGCGAAGTGGCAACAGGTATTCCAAATATTACAAAATTACTACGAAAAATTCCCTGAATCATAACACCTCTTTTGCTATCATGTTTTTCAATTATGGGTATAAATAAAAATAGAAAACAGAATAATCGACAAGAATGCTTTCAACGACTGATATGCGTC
>CALCEG010000045.1 GCA_937900435.1 uncultured Alphaproteobacteria bacterium | reverse complement strand
CCGCAAAAGCTACAATTATTGAACTTAAAATTCCAAATATAATTCCAAATACTTTTGAGGACACTTCCTTGAACATTTCTTTTTTTACTAAGTATCCTAAAATAATATAAACACCATATATTCCACCACTAAATCCTAAACAATATTGTAATGTAACATTATGTATTCCTTCCATATCTAAGAGTAAAGATATAAATGGAAGACAAAATGCAATGGTTTGTTGTGAATGTTCATACGGCATGTGAAGACAAGGTTGCACGTGGTTTGCGTGAACAAATTGACAAGCGTCGTCTGAATGCTTTGTTTGGTGAAATTTTGGTTCCAACACGCGAAGTTACAGAAATCAAGGCTGGTCGTCGTGTAAAAAGCGAAAAAAAGTTTTTTCCAGGATATATTGTTGTTCAAATGGTTATGAATAACGAAACTTTTTCGTTGGTAAAATTGATGCCTCAGGTTGTTATGTTCTTGGGTGCGAAAAATAAACCAATCGCAGTCAGCGAAGAAGAAGCGCGCCGTCTGTTGAAACAGGTCGAAGAAGGTTCTGTTGTTGCGGACGATGTTCAATACGAAGTTGGTCAAGAAGTACATGTTATCGATGGTCCGTTTGCTGGCTTTAACGGTGTTGCGTCCGAAGTTGATAATGTAAAGCAAAAAATGACTGTAACGGTTTTGGTGTTCGGTCGCGAAACCAGTATGGAGTTGGAATTTGAACAGGTTGAACGGGTCTAAGGTCAACGGGTTGTAAAAAAACAGTTTTTTGTGGTTTTCTGTAAATACAGTAAAATCACAGCAGTATGTGGTAGATACGCCATATCGTACCACGACACAAACGAAAAAAACGGAGTGAAAAATGGCAAAAAAAGAAGTTAAGGGATTGGTTAAATTAGTCGTCCCTGCAAAGCAAGCAAATCCTGCGCCACCAATTGGTCCGGCATTGGGTGCAGCTGGTGTAAACATTGCAGAATTCTGCAAACAGTTTAATGATAAAACTGCTGATAAAGAACCAGGAATGCCAATTCCTTGCATTATCACAGTTTATACAGACCGCAGTTTCGAATTTATTATGAAATTGCCACCTGTATCATATTATATCAAGAAAGCATTGAAGTTGAAAATTGGCTCTCATAAACCTGGTCGTGATTTTGTTGGTACATTGACTCAGGCGCAATTAAAAGAAATAGCCGAAGCGAAAATGCCAGATTTAAATTGCTCTACCATTGAATCAGCAATGAATATCGTTGCAGGTCAATGCCGTTCTATGGGCGTAAAGGTGGAGGAATAAGATTATGAAACTGACAAAGAAACAACAAACTTGGAAAAACTTGGATACAGAAAAAGTTTATACTTTGTCCGAAGGTATCGAAGCATTGCGTGAATACGCGTCCAAGAAATTTGATGAAACATTGGAAATCGCGATTCGTTTGGGAATCGATGTAACCAAGGCAGACCAAAACATTCGTGGTATGTTGTCTTTGCCAAACGGCACTGGTAAAACTGTACGCGTTGCAGTATTCACCGCAAATGCCCAAGAAGAAGCAAAGAAAGCAGGTGCAGACGTTGTTGGTGGCGAAGAATTGATTGACGCAGTTGCGGCCGGTAATATCAACTTTGACCGCGTAATTGCGACACCAGATATGATGCCAAAAATGTCTAAAATCGCACGCGTTTTGGGACCAAAGGGCTTGATGCCAAATCCAAAACTGGGTACTGTAACAAACAATGTTGCAGACGCAGTTGCGACTGCCAAGGCTGGTCAGATTGAATATCGCGCAGAAAAGAAAGGTATCATTCATGCGGGTATTGGTAAAATGTCATTTGCAACTGAAAAATTGGTTGAAAACGCAAATGCATTGATTGATCAACTGAAAAAGGTTAAACCATCATCTACCAAGGGTCAGTACATTTTGGGTGTATCGATTGCTACAACCCAGGGGCCTGGTATCAAAGTAGATGCAAAATAATTAACGTGCGACTGAAATAACATTCGGTCGCACAAACAGATTTCTGTCCAAGACTGATGGCGTGGCGACACTTAATTTCCATCATAGACAAAGAAAAATTCTTTGGGGCAGGAACCAAAGCCCCACCCAAGGGCAACCTTGGATGGAAAGTTAACAAAACAGAAGCTTGAAGGAAAAATAGACATGAGACGCGAAGAAAAATCAGATTTGATTTCAGCGTTGCAGTCGTCCTTGAAAGAAGCAGACGGTGTTTTCGTTATTGAAAACCATGGCTTGACTGTAAAAGAATTCGAAGGCCTGCGTAATGAATTACGTCCATTGGTCTCTGTATTCAAGGTTGTCAAGAATCGTTTGATGAAGTTGGCGTTAAAAGACACCGACTTTGAACCTGTGTCTGAATTATTGAAACGCCCAACCGCTGTTGCAGTTGCAACTGATGGATTGGCGGTTACCAAAGTATTGGCCAAATTTGCCGAAGAACATTCAAATTTGACAATCGTTGGTGGTAAAATGGACGCAGACGTTCTGGATGCGAACGGCGTATTGCAATTATCCAAGCTTCCTTCACTGTTGGAAATTCGTGGCACAATTGCGCGTATATTGGTCGAACCTGCATCGCGCTTGGCTCGTGTTTCAGCAGAGTATGGAAAAAAAGAACAATAAAATCAGAATAGCAATATTCTGACCTACCTAACAAATAGGAGTAAAAAAATGGCAGACATTCAAAAATTAGTTGAAGAATTGTCAAAATTGACCGTTTTGGAAGCAGTTGAACTGTCCAAAGCATTAGAAGAAACATGGGGCGTTAGTGCTGCTGCTGCTGTTGCAGTTGCTGCTGGCCCAGTTGCTGCGGCTGCAGAAGAAAAGTCAGAATTTGACGTTATCTTGGCCGAAGTTGGTGCAAACAAATTGGCTGTTATCAAGGCTGTAAAAGAAGCAACAGGCCTGGGCTTGAGCGAAGCGAAAGCTTTAGTTGAATCTGCACCAAAAGCAGTTAAAGAAGCATTGGCAAAAGACGAAGCTGAAAAATTGAAAGCAGCTTTGGAAGCCGCTGGTGCAAAAGTTGAATTGAAATAATTTAACTTAAAATTAAAACGGTTGTAAAACCGTTCGTGTAAAACACGAAAAAACGCCGCCCACCTAGGGGAAACCCTATGTGGGCACAAAGGCGTAAAAAACAAAAAAACAAAATACAAAAAGCAGGTCAAAAAAGGAGATTGTTAAACAAATAAATGTGTATTGAAAACACAGAAAAATACCGTTTACGAATAGTGTTATTCAAAATTTGTTTAAAAATCTCGTTTTTGACCTGCTTCGTTTGCAAAACGCACAGAATAAAGGATTAAAACCGATGGCAGTTATCCAGAAACTAAGAAAATCTTTTGGTAAAAGTTTTTTGCAAACTCCGCTTCCTGATTTGGTTGAAATACAATATAATTCCTACAAGGATTTCTTGCAGGCAGATGTTGAACCCCAAAACCGCAAAAATATGGGGTTGCAAAATGTGTTCTCTTCGATGTTCCCAATCAAAGACTATGCCGGCATTGCCGATTTAGAATTTGTTGAATACACATTGGACAAACCTGTTTACAATGTAAAAGAATGCATGTTGCGCAATATGACATACTCCAGCAAGTTAAGATTGAAGCTGAGATTGATTTTATGGGACATCGCCGAAGATGGCAAAAAAACTTTGCGTGATATCAAAGAACAAGAAATATTTATGGGCGAAGTTCCATTAATGACCGAACGGGGCAGTTTTATTGCTTCTGGGGTTGAACGTGTTATCGTTTCCCAGATGCACCGTGCCCAAGGTGTTGTTTTTGCGACAACCAAAGAAGCCAAAATTGCAGGCAATCCGGTTACATATACCGCTCGCATTATACCAGAACATGGTTCGTGGATTGATTTCGAAGAATCCAAGGGGGTAATCTATGTTCGTATTGACCGTCGTCGCAAGATTCCAGCGACTGTGTTATTGCGTTGCTTGCCATCTGCCGAAGATGAAAAGAAATGGTTGGCAGACCCACGCAAGACAACCATTCGTGGAATGTCTGATTCAGAAATTTTGGGTGCATTTTATAAACGTATCCCATTATCTTTTGACGGTAATTTGTGGGTTGGCGAAACATCCAGTTTCGAAGGCTTGGATAAATATCGCTTGAATTACGATTTGATTAATCCAAAAGGCAAGGCAACATTGGCGTCCAAGGGCGACAGATTAAACGCTAAGCGCATGAAGAAACTTATGGACGCGTCCAAGAATTTCGGCATTATGCCAGAATCTTTGGTTGGCGAATATTTGTTTGATGCTGTTATGAATGGGGACGAAGTTGTTTTCCCAGCAGGCACAGAAATAACCGAAGAAGTCTTGAACGATTTGGATAAAATGAATATCAAAGAAATCAGTTTGATTTCCATTGATAACGCCACAATCAGCGCCCACATGCGCAATACATTGGTTGCGGACAAAACTACAAATCGCGAAGAAGCGTTAATTGAAATTTACAACATTATTCGTCCTGGCGAACGTCCAACGTTGGAAGCCGCGATAAATCTGTTTATGCGTCAAGGTTTTGAATCGACATATTATGATTTGTCGGCTGTTGGTCGTTTCAAGATGAACAAGCGTTTAAAAATTGATTCTGGCAAAAGACCAGAAGATGAACGTTTGTTAACCAAGGGCGATTTCTTGGCGGTATTAAAGACATTGACAAACATCATTGACCGCAAAGATACAGTTGATGATATTGATAATCTGTCCAACCGTCGTGTACGCACAGTTGGTGAATTGTTGGAGCAAAATTTCCGCACTGGTATGGTTCGCATTGAACGTCTGGTTCGCGAAAGTTTATCATCTCCAAACATTGCCAATATGCAACCCCAAGATGTTATTAATGTAAAGCCATTAATGTCCTTGGTTGCAGAATTCTTGGGCACATCACAGTTATCACAGTTTATGGACGCGTATAATCCATTGTCAGAACTGGAACACAAGCGTCGTATTTCTGCATTGGGTCCCGGTGGTTTGAATCGTGAACGTGCGGGTATTGATGTTCGTGACGTTCATCCAACACATTATGGTCGTTTATGCCCAATTCACACCCCCGAAGGTGCGAACATTGGTTTGATTAACCATATGTCGTCTTATGCGCGTGTAAATCCATACGGCTTTATTGAAACACCATATTACGTTGTTGAAAACAGCCGCATCACAGACAAGATGGTATACTTGACTGCTGATGAAGAATTGGGACACAAGATTGCACAAGGCAACACCCCAACAACAAATACGGGTGTATTGGCCGAAGATATTGTAACTGCGCGTGTTGACGGCGAATTTACGATGGTTCCAAAAGAAGAAATCGACTTGATTGACGTTGAACCACGCCAGGTAGTATCGATTGCGACAGGTTTGATACCATTCGTTGAAAACGATGACGCGAACCGTGCTTTGATGGGTTCGAATATGCAACGTCAGGCTGTTCCACTATTGCGTGTTCAGGCACCATTGGTTGGTACAGGTATTGAACGCGAAGTTGCGCGCGATTCCCGCACAGGTAAGGTTGCAAAGCACAGCGGTATTGTTGAATCTGTTGATGCAAACCGTATTGTGGTTAAATGTATGAACAGTCGCAACGTCGTAACAGGTGTGGATATTTACAATTTGGAAAAATTTGAACGTTCTAACAGTGAAACAATTATTCATCAAAAGCCATTAGTACGCGTTGGCGATCGCATTTCTGCGGGCGACATTATTGCGGACGGTTCTTCGATGAATTACGGTGATTTAGCATTGGGTCGCAATGTCTTGGTTGCATTTATGCCATGGCGCGGATACAACTACGAAGACTCTATTGTTATATCAGAAAAGATTTCACGCGATGATGTCTTTACATCTGTAAAAATCGTTGAAAAAGAATTCAAGGTTCGCGACACTCAGTTGGGGCCAGAATCATTAACGCGCGACATTCCAAACGTTGGTGAAGAAGCCTTAAAGAACTTGGACGAATCTGGTATCATTTATGTTGGTGCGCGTGTAAAACAGGGCGACATTTTGGTCGGTCGTGTTACACCAAAATCCGAAACGTTATTAACCCCAGAAGAAGCCTTGTTGCGCAACATCTTTGGTGAAAAAGCACTGAACGTAAAAGATACGTCTTTGCGCGTTGGTCCAAACGAAGAAGGTACAGTTATCGGTGTGAACGTTTTGACACGTCATGGCGTCAAGAAAGACGAACGTACACAAATGATTGAACTGCAAAAAATCGAAGCCATCAACAAAGACCGCGAAGAAGAAATCGCGATTATTGAAAAAGGCTTTGCAGACCAGGTATTCCAGATTGCTGAAAATATGGCGATTGAATCTGGCACAGGCAGTTTGAAACCGTTCGTTGGCAAAAAATTAACCGCCGAAGTGTTCGAAGGTATCAAACCATCTGATTTAAAGAAATTGGTTGTGTCTGATAAAGAAGCGCAGGCAAAAATCGATGAACTGCGCGAACAACACTTGATTAAGTTAAAGCAGTTAAACGAAAAGGCCGATGCAGAAATATCCAAGGCAACAGAAAGCAATTCTTTGAATGCAGGTGTATTGAAAGAAGTAAAAGTATACATCGCGCACAAGATGAAATTACAGCCTGGGGATAAAATGGCAGGTCGCCATGGAAATAAAGGTATCGTATCCAAGGTTGTTCCTGTCGAAGATATGCCATACTTGGCGGACGGTACACCAGTTGACATTGTATTGAATCCATTGGGTGTGCCATCGCGTATGAACATTGGCCAGATTTTGGAAACTCACCTTGGTATGGCGGCTCGCACATTGGGTGCCCAGATTGGTGCGGTTCTGGACGAAGTTAAGGCTAAACGTGCTGTTACAGACGATTTGCGTTCTGTGATGGGTAAAGTATACGGCAAAGAAACAGCTGAAAAGTTGGAAAAGATGACGGATACAGACATTCGAGCCCAGGCTGCATTACTGCGTGATGGTGTTCCAATGGCGACCCCAACGTTTGACGGCGCAACCACCGAAGACATTCGTGGAATGTTAAAGATGGCAGGCTTACCAGAAACAGGTCAGTTTGATTTGTACGATGGTATGACTGGCGAAAAATTTGCCCGTCCTGTAACTGTTGGTGTTATGTATATGCTGAAACTGCATCACTTTGTTGATGAAAAGATTCACGCACGTTCAACTGGTAATTACTCACTGGTTACACAACAGCCATTGTCTGGTAAAGCCCATATGGGTGGTCAGCGTTTAGGTGAAATGGAAGTTTGGGCTTTAGAAGCGCATGGTGCCGCACACTTGTTGCGTGAAATGTTGACAGTAAAATCTGACGACATTACTGGCCGTAACAAGATGTACGAATCCATCATCAGCGGCAGCAACGACATCCAAACCGGCACACCAGAAGCATTTAACGTACTTGTACGCGAATTGCGCGGACTGGGTCTGGCGATGACGCCGAAAAAAAATGATTAGTGGTTAATTTCAACCCAATGCCCAATTTTGGGTTTTGGGTTGATGACCTAACTGCTAACCACTAACAACTCTTTAAGCGACTGAAAGGAGCGAAATATAATGAGCAATATGTTGCAAAAGATATTTGGACAAATTGAAAATAAAGAGCAGTTTGATGCTCTGCGTATTACAATTGCGTCCCCCGAAGAAATTTTATCTTGGTCTCATGGCGAAGTTAAAAAGCCTGAAACCATTAACTATCATTCGATGAAACCAGAAGCCGAAGGTTTGTTCTGTCAGCAAATTTTTGGTCCTGTCAAGGATTACGAATGTGCCTGCGGAAAATATAAAAGAATTAAATACCGCGGTGTTGTTTGTGAACGTTGTGGTGTCGAAGTTGGTTCTGCATCTGTTCGTCGTGAACGTATGGGGCACATCAAGTTGGCGATACCTGTTACGCATACTTGGTTCCTGCGCGAAGGTAAAATTGCGACATTGTTAAACAATTTACCCCAGAAGAAACTGGAACAGGTTGTTTCTTATGATGCGTACATCGTTATTGAACCTGGTTTAACAAACCTGAAACAATATGATGTTATCAGCGAAGACGAATATCAGGCTGCGGTCGAAGAATTCGGCGCAGACGCATTCCGCGTTGGCATTGGTGCCGAAGGCATTCGTTCGATAATTGCTAACTTGGATATGGGCGATGAACGCACACGTTTGCGTGCAGAATTGTCTGAAACAAAATCAGAAACTAAACGTAAGGCATTAATCAAGCAGTTAAAATTAGTTGAAGCGTTTTTGGATTCAAAAACAGACCCAGCGTGGATGTTGCCAGACATTATCCCCGTTATTCCACCGGATATGCGTCCAATGGTCACTTTGGATGCAGGGCACGTTGCTGCGTCTGATTTGAACGATTTGTATCGTCGCGTTATTATCCGTAACAACCGTCTAAAGCGTTTGTTGGAAATCAAGGCACCAGAGGTTATTTTGCGTAACGAGAAGCGTATGCTTCAGGAAGCAGTAGATAGCTTGTTTGACAATAGCCGTCGCGCTAGCGCAGTTAAGTCAGAAAGCAATCGTCCTCTTAAGTCTTTGAGCGATTCGCTAAAGGGTAAGCAAGGTCGTTTCCGTCAGAACTTG
>CALCEG010000044.1 GCA_937900435.1 uncultured Alphaproteobacteria bacterium | reverse complement strand
TTTGCATCAAACTGTTTCCCGTATTTCCAATCCAGATTTTCATCAAATTGATAATTTGTCATGTATTCTAAAAACGACAACATGTATTTGCTTGCGGAATCATTGATAAGTTTTTCTGCTAGACACTTTAAAACTCTTTCCGAGTAATACTTATCCGATAAGACAGACAAGTTGTCTTTTTGTAATTGTTCAAATATGTGTTGGGAAATAACTTCTGGCATGACATAAAACCTTTGTAATGTGTTGTTTTATGCCAAATTATTATAAAAGACTTTTTGACATTGTCAAGGAAAGCTCATTTATTATTTACAATGAAGTTCGACACAATCAAATCCGCGGGGAGTTGTGGGTGGGAGGGTAAGTCCTGGACTGGCACCCAGTGCATATCGTCGTGGACGCGCAGTTGCATTTCGCCGACGTAGGATTTGATTTCGTATGTATGAAGTTCAATAACCTTGCCAGAATCCGCCGTGTGTTTTACGATTGTAATCAGGTCGCCAATTTCTGCGTCTATTCCCAATTCTTCGTAGAGTTCCCTGTGCAGGCATGTTGGGCCGTCCTCGCCGTCTTCAAACTTACCACCGGGGTATTCCCACGTCCCCGCCAATGGCTGGTCAACCGCCCGTCGCATCAACAAGACTTTGTCGTCATCCCTAAAAATCGCAGCAGTTACTTTCATAACAGCATAAGATTAAACAAATTCTGCATATATTTCAATGAAATTGACTTGAAGTTTATGGATATTGACCTATATCTATAATGTCCGTTGGGGACAGAATTTAAATTTTCCAAACTTTATCGAACAACAGCCAAAGGAGGCGAACATGACACAAGTGTCAAGTGCGGTTGATGTGCTGTGGGATTTGTATATGGCGCACCCAGAAAAACTGAGCAAGGTTGACTGGGAATACCTGACACGAAACAAAGCAGGCGCATTAGTACGTGAAATACTGATTAAAGACATGCACAAACACATAAAGCCAGTGCATGATAAACATGAACAACAATGGCGGATGGCCAATCAAGCTACTTTGCAACGCATTGGGCAATGTGTTGCGGACGGTGGGCCGGTCGCATATATGGACCTGATTGCGGCAATTGATGCGGGGGTGGATATAAATATCCTGAAATACCTGATATCAAAATGCGATAACATAAATGGGTGTGATGAAAATGGGCAGACAGCCCTGCATCACTGCGTATTGAATTATGTCAGTTTGGATTTAGTGAACGAACTGTTTATTGCAGGAATAAATGGTGCGATATGCGACATTCACGGCATGGACGCACGCGATTACCTGGACAAAGACATCTGGGGTGATGATTACGGTACGGCACGCATGATGATGCGCCCATGCTGGACATATTTCTATGACGAATAAAGGGGTACAAAATGACACCAAAAGCACAAGAATACTTATCAGTGGCGGCATGCTTGTCAGCCACCGACATAACCGAGGTCGAACGCAGTAAAATTCACGACCAATTACGCACCATCAAGCAATCGTTTGATTCTGCGGATTGGGAGGTGCTAATTACATGGTCAAACAACCCGACCATACGCGCAGAATTACACAAGCAGAAACTTACGTATATAAAATAAAGCCCCAAAACTGTCACAATTTTTTGGGGCATAGTATCAGAATTCATTAAACTGACTGAATTCTCCGTCCGGTTCTGATTTGATATAAAATGTTTTTGGCCCACCATCAGGTCCACGAACATCTATTATGCCACCAAACAACTTTAATGTTGTACCATGTAATCCGGTACCACCATTATGTTCATTTATATAACGATGTAATGCGCGCAACTTTTCTTTGGTTTCAGGTTGATTTGTGGTAAAACCTGATTTTGTATCAAATATACCAATTCGACCATCTGTGAATTTCACAATATAGTCTGGATAAAAGCCACGTTTTTCTATCACATTGTTCTTTGCAGGGTTTGGAAACTCATATGTAACCCCAAAGTATTTCGGTTCGTTAACCCCATTTCTGTACCACCATTCTACGTTGGGACTAGAATTCATAATTGGCTCAAAGGCATTTTCTGTATTGAACCCTTTTTTCTGGCGATAATACGCTTGCAAAGCATGTTTATCCATTGCTATTGGTTCGTATGCCTGGCCAAATTCTTGTTCCGAAGGAATACGGAACGTGTTTTTTTGTTCCAAACGCGTTTCCCCTTCTGTTTTACCGTATCGTTGTTTAGCACGATCCATAACACGAGCGAAAACCACTTGGCTGCCATCAAACAGATCGTTATTAGAACAGGTTAAAATTCGCTGTACTTCTAATTCATCATTAAAACCATTTAATCTAAACCAATAATATAATGCAGATTTTAGTACATTCATAGAATCATGTGGGGCATATGGTGCAACCAAGCCACGCAACAATAAATCAAAATGCCGTTGAATATATACCGCATCTGCCTTGATGGCCGCATTCTTGTTCTGTTCTATTTGTGCAAGAACCGCATCTTTGTCATCCAAGCCCTGAATAACAACCTGTGATAGTATCGGAACAACCAATTCAGATGGGTCCAGTTGTAATTTAACGTCCAATTTCTCTAACCGTTGTTTTGGTGTGTCCAATGGTTCAATTCCAAATTCCTTATCCAACTCTTCTACTAGAATATGCCTGAACTCACCGCCTAAACGCTGACGATTTTGACGCAGCAGGTGCGAATTGTCGGGCAACGCTATATTTGCAAAATCTGGTTTTAAACGTGCTATATAAGTTTTAAAAAATGCCTGGGTATCGTTATCATCTGAATATTCGGGGCGAGCGATATTTGTGAAAACATATGCAGCATTTAAATCATCATCTTCATAATGTTTCAATTCTGGCATACGCAAAATACGTCCAACCGTTTGAATTTCAAATGTAACACTTTTTATATCCCGCAGCATTACTAATATCTGGGCACGCGGACAATCCCAGCCAGTTGCAATCGCCTGTTTAAATATCAGAACCTCTACCGGGGAGTTAACATCATTCACTAAATCCTTATTACGTTTATCATCCGAAAGCCAAATTGCTAATTTTTGATTCTGATATGTTATGCCATGGGCTGTCATAAACGCTTCTACGCGTGCCTGCATGCTATCGGCAATATCGTCATCTTTTTTGGAATCAGGCAGTTGAATCAGTACTAATGGTTTTATATTAGAACCAACTGCCTTATATTTTTGTTCCAGCAATTCTCGTTGTTTTAATGAATAATCCAGCACCAATTCGTCTGCACTGGCCGATGTTATCTCGCCCGATATGTTATTGTTAATAACCGTTCTATTTTTTATCATACCGGCCGCTATAACATCATCCAGCTTCACAGAAACCATTGCGCCACGATGTTCTATGATATCTTCTGCCCCCAGAGACATTATAGGAGTTGCAGATACTTCAATTAACATGTCCGGCTGAATGACATCGGCTACCAATTTTTGAGAGTTTTTCCCCATATAAGTCGTGTGTGCCTCATCAACTATCAATACAATCTTTCGACCTGCATCACGTGTTTTTGCAAGCACTTCCTGTAAATTACGACCTGTTTCACCGATACGAACGTATTTGTTATCGTAAACCTCTACCTCATTCCCGCTATCATCAATAACTTTCTTGATACGGAACATACTTTGCCAATTGCAAAACAGGACTGTATTTGCAGGCAAATCATCACTGCCCATGTTTTCCAACAACATCATATTTAATGCTGAATCAGGTAAATATTGTGTGCTCAGTTTTTCATAACTTTGTATATGTAACTCATTTAATGAAGCCCAGATATATACAAACTCATCCATCAGGTCTGCACTTTTTGATAATTCATCCAACACCGCAGACATCATTACTGTTTTTCCACTGCCTGTTGGGGATTTGAAAATAATAGTCGCCCCTTTGTGTCCAAAAGCATTTAACTCTTTGAAATATTTGTCAAAATAAATAAATTTGTAAAAAATTGTTTATTTTTTAACAAAATACTTGCAAATTTAAAACAAATAGGGTAAAATATGCTTTAGAAATTTTTTTAGGAGGAAATTCCAATGGTTAAAGTTGCTATTAACGGATTCGGCCGTATCGGTCGTCTCGCATTCCGTCAGATGTTCGGCGCAGAAGGCTACGAAGTTGTTGCTATCAACGACCTTACAAGCCCCTCTATGCTCGCTCACCTTTTAAAGTACGACTCTGCACAGGGCAGATATGCTCTTGCTGATACCGTAGTTGCAGGTGAAGACAGCATCACTGTTGACGGTAAAACAATTAAGATTTACGCAGATAAAAATTCCCTTTCCGTAGCGGTAAAAGATACCGTTATTACTTCTCGTTTGTACGCAGGCGAATTTGTAAGAAAGGAAAATATTTTCCCTATTGATTTTACCACAAAAATCAACGTGAAAAGAACGGAACTTGTCGACAGTGTAGAACGTGCGTCCGTCTTGATCCGCGGTGATAAAAATAATTTGATTACCTTCGATATCAAAAACGGAAAAATCCTTATCACGGCAAACTCGGATATGGGTAAAATCGAAGAAACGGTGGCTTGTCAATTAGACGGTAAGGAATTGAAAATTTCCATGAACGGGAAGTATTTGCAAGACGCGTTAAAGGCGCTTGACGATGAAAATATCGTTATGTCGTTCAACACGGCGGTAACCCCTTTCACGATTGAAAACGCAAACGGCGGAAATAATCAATACCTCATTTTGCCGGTAAGAACGGGCACGCAGAATTAAAAAAGCGTAAAAAACCAAGAAGATTTGCGGAAAGAAAAGAAAAATCGGGTAAAATCGCTTGACGGAATTTAAGAATTTGCGGTATAATAAGGAAAATGCAAAACTTTCGCCGGAGGTGCTATCATGTCTGTATCTGTTTTGATCGTAGAGGACGACAAGAATATCCAGGAGCTGCTGCAGCTGTATCTGGAA
>CALCEG010000043.1 GCA_937900435.1 uncultured Alphaproteobacteria bacterium | reverse complement strand
GTGTGCGACCGAATGGGAATACCTGACGAGGCGAGAAGTATAATGGTTTCGTCGGGAAATCAAACCGTCGTACGTAATAAATGTGAATGGGCGAAACTAGCTTTAAAACAAGCCGGGGCCTTGGAACAGGTCGCGTTTGGAAAATTTAAAATCACGTCACAAGGCAAGAAAATACTAGCTTTGCCAGAATTTGAGCTTGTTACAAAACATGCCGATCCTGTGCAGGCAGAAATGACGGCCATAGAGAGAGCTGTTTATGAATCAATGCAACAAAACGAAGACGTTGAAAAACAGATTCTGGACACACTATGCGCAGTAGGCCCATATAAGTTTGAACGATTAATTGTTAAGCTGCTTGAAAAAATGAATTATGGCACGGTTGTTTGGACCGGGAAACCAGGCGACGGTGGTGTGGACGCAATAATTAACGAAGACAAATTAGGCGTACATAAAATATATGTTCAAGCCAAGAGATACGCAAAAAACAATCAGGTTGGGGACCGAGATGTGAAACATTTCAGTGGATGCATGGAAGCAAACAAAATAACCCATGGTATACTGGTCACAACAAGTACGTTTTCACCCCCCGGCGAAAAAGCCATCATGCAGATAAACAAACGAATAGAAATGATTGATGGTAAGCGACTGGCACATTTGATGCAGGTTTATGACATGGGGGCCAAAACAACATCAGTAATTACATTCAAAGAGTTTGAACCAAGTATATTTGAGGAAGATTAAATGACAACCGAAGTCGCACCTTTGCCAAACATAGCAAAGCAACACCCAGAGGAATATCTGTTGCAGTGCGACATTGGATTCATTTTCACAAACCTTACCCACAATGGATGGCACATAAATAAACTGCTACTGCGCAGGCGGGCGGACTTCTTTGCGTACACACCGGACAAAAAATCGGCCTGTGTGGGGTTTTATGTCACGAAAAAGAATGCGGACAAGGTGCGCGACATATTTTGCCGGATCCAAAACTGGAAAAGTGTGGTTGTAACCGTGCGTGGCCACAAAGGCATAACCCCACAGGATTACAAAAACTGGTTGCCCTGCTGGTTGACCGCAATGTACTGGGACGATCCGATGCACTGCCGGGTGGAAGAATACAACCCATTGCCACACGCAGGACCACAGCCGTGGGGTGCAAAGATAAAACAGTACCGGTT
>CALCEG010000042.1 GCA_937900435.1 uncultured Alphaproteobacteria bacterium | reverse complement strand
GTATGTTGAAATGACGATATTTGCATCGGTGTCCTTGGTGCGGCCGCTAAATTCCGATGCGCTAAATCCGGCAAAGCTGTCCAGTTTATCGCTGGTTTGGTTAATCAAATTCAGACGTGGCACCAATATAACCAGTTTTTTTGTGTCGCCATTGCGGCGCGCCTGGGTCAGATATGCCTGGGCCATGTATGAAAACATTACGGTTTTACCAAACCCAGTGGGCAGTTTGTAATAACTGGCCGCAATTTGGGGGTCGGACAGCTTGGTCAATGCGCCCAGCGCAAGGTACTGTTCCCCACGCAGGCGCGGTGCGCCATTGGCGATGAGTTTGTCTTCATCGGCCAGGAATTCTTCCATCCCATCGCGCAAATATTGAACCTGTTTGTATGCATCTTCTTTCATAAATTTCTCCTGTATTTTAATTTTGTCCCAGTAATTATACCATATTTTGTGGAAAATTCATCATTTTATGAGATAAAAACACTTAACAAAATATATTTATGTGATATTTATTTGTAAGGCGAAATCAAAACAAATCAAAGGTCGATAAAATGAAGAAAAACGAATTTTTGAAAGTTTTGGCGAATGCTGGTCCTGCTGCTTTGGCTGGTCTGGGGTTGTTTATGATTTGCATGCAAACAGAATGGGAATGCAATTCTGTAAATTCTCTGATTGGTGGTTCTGCGGCTTTGGTTGGTGGAACTGCATTGTTGTACAAACAGTACAAAGCGCGCCAAAAGGATTTAATAAATAAAAATCAGGGTAAGCAAAAATAAGATTGCCTGTGGTTGTTTTGCCCCCGATTGGGGCTTTTTATTTGGAAATATGGGATTTTTATGATAAAATTAGTGGGATAATCAAAGGAAAAAGCAGATGGAAAAATTTGATAAAATATTTAATCACGATATTAAGACGGAACGTTTAGAGTTGCGAGTATTAAAGCCAACTATTGCCAACGCACAAATGGTATGGGATGTCTTAAAGCACGAAAAACCAGATGATTATCAGTATATAAGATATTCTTTGGCACACAATTCGCATTTGCCTGAATCTGTTGATGAATTATTGAAGTTGATGCAGCGCGAGGCAGGTTATAAAGACGGTGTTGTCTGGTATATCTTTCATAATGGCAAATTCGTTGGATATCAGCGGTTTCACTACATAGACCATTGTGATACGATACAGTGTTCCGGTGTATGGTTTATTAAATCTGCCCGTGGTCAAGGGTTTAATCAGGAAGTGCATAAGCTGATTGATAAATTGGGTTTTGAAGAACTGGGGGTAAATCGTATCTGTCGTCAGGCGATGGAGGGCAATGTTTGTTCGGTAAATTCGATTAAAAAGGCCGGCTATCTGTTGGACGGCATTGAACGAGCCGCCAACAAAATGCCAGATGGAACATATATGAACCATCTGTTATTTTCGAAACTGAAATCGGAATATAAGGGTAAGTGATGGTTTCTTTTCCACGCAGTATTGATATGGCCGATTTTCGTTTGGTAAAACTGGAACCAACCGCCCAGAATGCTGAACGGTTATTGTCGGTGATAAATGCCAATCGTGAATTCTTGGGTGAATTCTTGGAATGGGTTGATGGCTATACTACAAGCGATAAAACACTGGCGAATATTGAAAAGTCATATGGTGATGACAAGTGTTCATACTTTATCATGGTGGCGGATGATATCGTGGGCAAGATTGGCTTTGTTGATACAGACGACAATATGGGCGAAATTAGTTATTGGTTGGCACATGGCTTTAATGGTCGTGGCATAATGACACGCGCATTAAATAAACTGACCGAAATAGGGTTGCATGACATGGGATTGCAGCGCATCCAATTAACACTGGACAAACAGAATATTCGTTCTGCGGCGGTGGCATTGCGCTGTGGTTATGAATGTGAGGGTGTATTGCGTAAGTACTTTGTCCTGCGTGGTGTACCGCGTGATATGAAAATCTTTGCAAAGGTGGCGGAATAATGAAAAAGACGTTATATATCTTTCGACATGGCGAAACAGATGCAAACGTACAAAAACGTATGCAGGGGTGGTTGGACCTGCCATTAAACGCCAATGGTGTGGCTCAGGCACAGGCGTTGGCGCAAAAACTGGCGGATGTAAACTTTGATGTCATGTATTCATCGCCACTGTCGCGTGCGTTGGGTACGGCGCGTGCGGTGGTTGGCAATCAACAGATTGTATTAAACGGTGATTTGCGTGAATGGAATATAGGTGATTTTTGTGGACATATTGTAAAATTGACTGATAGCCCTGCGGATACACCAATTGATATGTCAAACGATGTGATTTATGCACCGTTTGCATTGTTGTCTAATGACGATTATGTCCCACCAAACGGTGAAAGTTATAATATGTTTATTGCGCGTGTTCGTAATGCGATATTGGATATCGTAAAAAACTCAGACGGCAAAACAATCGCCATTGCAACACATACGGGGGTGGCGAAAAATATAATCAAACAATTCACAGATATAAAATGGCCACGTGGCGGAATGCCAAATGCAGAATATTTCAAACTGGAATATGACGGTGAAAAATTTACTCTGATTGATATGCCCGATTGGTTGTCGCCGGTGTTACTGGGGGCGGATGGCAAGCCATTAACCATGTATCATGGCACTTATTATGATTTTGATTATTTTCGGCCACTAACGCACTCTGGTCTGGAAATAAATGCCAGAACCAACCTGAACGAAGGTAAATGGAAACGTGATACGAATATCGATATTACCAAACCCAAAATAATACCGGTAAATTTGCGGGCGGGTCGCTGGGATGAAATACCCGATTTGAATGACCACAGTGTTCAGAACTTTATGGGCATTTTGTTTCAGTACATGTGCGGTGATAAAATTGCGGATTTTGTTCGCGTTCTAGATATTAGGGATGAAGCCGAATTTCACAAACAGATTGTATCCGCCCGACAAAAGGTATTGGATATGGAAATTGATGTTCCTTGGCAATTCGATTGGGTGTGCGAACCGATTTCGGGCAAAATGTCCAGTGATGCAGTATGTCATGAACTGGGGCTGGAAACACTGTTTGATATCCATACCCTCGAAAATCTGTTTTTTCAGCGTATGATTTTATATTTTGAATCAATTGGATTGACTGGTTTCAAGTATCCGAATTTTACCGAAGGCCCCGGCGATATGTCGTATATAAACCTGCGCCAGAATAATATTGTGCGTTTGGATAAAACGTTACCGCCGCACCCAATGCCCAACGCCGAACAAATGTCGCAATTACGTAAAATGCGCGCGGATTTTGTCGCAACCCATAAACCGCGCAAATTCACGCGCGCTGAAAAAGAAATGCTTTTGTCTGAATTGATTGGTTTTGCAGAATTTAGATTTGATGAAATGCGTTTGGTTGCACAAAAGTCCTGGGCAAAAAACTGTAATACCCCCGACAGATAATCACCGCCCAAATGGGCGGTGTAATTTATCTTGACGTGTCAGATTTCACATATAAACATATTATACTGATATGTTTCTGTATAGTAAAAATATCTGTATCTAATGTAGGTTTTGCACTTTATTTGATTTTCAAATATGATATCATTCACACGTTTAATCAAAGGAAGGTATGATGTTATTAAGTATCGCATTATTAATTATTGGGTTTGTTCTACTAATTCGTGGTGCAGACTTTTTTGTTGATGGCGCATCTGCATTGGCAAATCGCATGTGTATTCCACCAATCATTATTGGTTTGACCGTTGTCGCAATGGGAACCAGTGCGCCAGAAGCTGCGGTTAGTGTTTCATCCGCCATGGCCGGTTCAAATGCAATTGCAATCGGCAATGTTTTGGGGTCAAACAGTGCAAACATACTGCTTATTCTGGGATTGACGGCGTACATCACGACATTAAACGTACAAAAGAATACCATTCAATACGAAATGCCATTTATGATTGCAATAACATTCTTATTGGGATTTATGGGATGGAACTTTGGCCATATTTCACAGGCGTCTGCGGCAATATTATTGGTAATTTTTGCCATATTCTTGGGATATTTATACATTATTTCCAAACAAAACACATGTGATGTTGCCGAAATCAAAAATTTAAGCGTCGTAAAAATCGTATTATATATCTTGTTGGGGCTGGTTGCATTGGTTGTCGGCAGCAAATTGACCGTTGATTCTGCATGTGAAATTGCACGCTTTGTCGGGATATCAGAACGTGTTATTGGTCTGACCATTGTTGCAATTGGAACCAGTTTGCCAGAGCTGGTAACCAGTGCAATCGCAGCAAAAAAAGGTGAATCAGATATTGCAATTGGGAATATCGTTGGTTCAAATATATTTAATATACTGTTTGTATTGGGGATCGCTGGGATTATACTGCCGATACCATTTAGCCAAGAGTTTGTCTTTGATTCTATTATCGCGATATTGGCCGCTGTATTGTTGTTAATGTTTACATTTCGTAATAAAAAAATGGGCAAAAAAACAGGAATTTTATTCATTCTGATTTATATTGCGTATTTAATGTGGTTGATATTTGCAAAATAAAAAAAGGGGTACACACCCCTTTTTTTTCTTATTTACAACCTATTTCATATGTACGGTTAAAGGCGTCAGTAAATGTCTTTTTTTTTACTTCTCTGCATCGGCTATCTTGGCGCGCAGTTCGGGTTCATTTTTGCGTATCCAATCGTATGTGCGTTCCATAAAGTCCTGAATTGATTTGCGGTCTGCATACATTTTGCCCAGTGTTTCAAATATGGCTTGTCCGTCAATTTCCATACTGTAAAAATAATTATATGCAATGTATTGTGGGGGAGGGGTCAATTTTGCAATATCAGAATTTCTGATAATTGTTTCAACCACTAATTCCGATAACAGCCATTTCAGGTATGGGAAATTATATTCTTCATCATTATCCTTGAAATATTGTTGCCATGCACAGAACCAGACAAAATGTGTTATTTCATGCAGCGCAACCGAAACTGCATACTCGGGCGCAAATCGGTAATAAACAGAAAAACTGTTGTCAGCCAGGTTGCGTGGGCAAATTGGGTTTAGTCCAACTAGTCCCACCATATCGTTTAATATACCCGAACAATCCATTCCGAATGCAGACGAATAGGCATCGTTTAATTTACTGGCGATTGGTTGCCACGCAGATTCAAACATATTGATTGATTTTTCAATATCTGCTTGTTTTTCTGTTCTGATTTTGCGCAGGTTATCGGTCAGGTATTCAAATCGTTCTTCCTGGGACAGCGATTGCGCATAATCAAAGTCCAGCGATGGGTACGCCTGATATAAACTGCGTTTCCACCACATTGGTGTGTCATCCGTCTGATGAAACAGAATAAAATCAATGTCTGATTCAAAATCTTTCTGTTGCCAGTTCAGTTTCATGCCTGTTTCCCTTTACGCAAATCTATCTATATCAAACTCAAAGACTGTTACTGATACATTGTCGCGCTTTTCGTTGATGTATTCTTTTATCTTTTTGCCATCATATTAGTCGTATTCGTGTTGTCCAGGCATCAGATTATTCTGTAAATTATCAAAAATTAGCATTTGATTATCTTGGAATTGAAGTAGAAAAGACCGTTGAGGCTGTTTCTGATGAAGATGTTGACAAAGAGATCGAAACCGTAAGAGAGAGAAACTCTCGCGAGATCGAGGTTACTGACCGTGCCGCTGAAATGGGCGACACCGCTGTTATCGACTTTGAAGGCTTCTGCGACGGCGTTGCTTTCG
>CALCEG010000041.1 GCA_937900435.1 uncultured Alphaproteobacteria bacterium | reverse complement strand
TAATGTACAACCATCATTTTGATTTGCACAAACAAGTGGTTGTTGCACTTGTAATGTCGGTAAATTCTGTGATGTAATATTATACGCAATATCATCAATATTATTGTTTATATTATTCACTGTATTGGTCACATTAGTTATATTTGTATTCATATCGCTAATTTGACCCTGGACTGCACCCGCAGTAATCAAATCATTTGCATCGTCTAGCGCACTGTATGTGGTCGAACCATCGTATATATCGCGTGATGCAATCGGCTCACCATTATCATCACGAACAACAACCGTACCTGCATCACCTTTCATGTTGTCAATAGCATTCCACAAATTATCAATCTCTGGTACCACATCACCTGCGGTCATTAAATCCCCTTCGTGACCCTCAACAATGCCATCATCGTAATCTGTACCATAATTAAAAATCCCGCGTTCACCGATTGTACCGGCGGTATCGGTATAAGTAATTACACTTTCACCGGGTTCCGATGCATTTGTGCCAGATGCTGGTATGATTCCCTGTTTCGTCGCATCCATGGCATCAACATAAGATTTTGATGTTACTGTATTTTCACCCGTTGCAAATGCCCCAGTTGCCAGGACTGATGTAATTAAAAAGCCCAGAATTCTTGGTGTTTTCATTTTTTCTCCTTTTGTACCCCTTGTTCTATATGGGGTATATTATCACAAAAGGTACCTTTTGTGTTTAGTCCAAAACCGTCAAAAATGGAAAAATTCAAAAATCGATGAATCCCGCAGAAATCTGGTAAAAACTAAAGATTTAAAAAAAATGAAAAATGTCGAAAAAAAGTTCTTCACAAAAGGTACCTTTTGTGAGTGGCTGTGACCCGCAGAATCCGTGGTGTTGTGAAAAAGGAAAAATTTTTCATCCCGGAAATCTGGGAAATTTTTTCCCAGTTTTCCGCCACTTTTATTTTTGTTTCTTATTTTTCCCCTTCTTGCACCGGGGTAGTTGTCATCCCGCGGACGCGCGGGATCCAGTTTACGGCGTTGCCGTAAACTTGCGTCGCAGACAGACCACACCCCGTCCGCTTCGTGTCCACCCCTCTGAAGAGGGGAACTGTTTATCGTTGCAACGCTACTCCAAATTCCCTGTGGCGGTATGACGAATATGCTCTTGATACTTTTATACCACTACCCCCCCACCGAATCGAAATAAAAACGAATCAGAATTAACACCAACCGCGCAGTTTCATTGCAGTCGCAACGCGTTTGATTGAATACATATATGCGGCTTCGCGCATAGAAACATTATATTCGCATTTGATTTTATATATCGCATCAAACGCAGTTATCATCGCGGCGCGTTCTTTGTCAGCAACCTCGGATTCAGACCAGTAATATCCATACCTATTCTGGACCCATTCAAAATATGAAACCGTCACACCACCCGCGTTTGCAAGAATATCTGGCACAATCATTACGCCCTTGGCCAGCAATATTTCTTCGCCATCCAGTGTGGTTGGACCGTTCGCACCTTCGACAATCAAATTTGTTTTAATCAGTGGCGCAGTATCTTTGTTAATCGTGTTTTCCATCGCGCATGGCGACAACACATCAACATCCAAAGACCAGAATTTATCCGCATCTATGACA
>CALCEG010000040.1 GCA_937900435.1 uncultured Alphaproteobacteria bacterium | reverse complement strand
TAACATGCTAAGACTATATGGTTGGACACCAAATGTAGATTTGTTTATGTCACAAAGTACCAAATTAATAACAATGGAAGCAAATCATCTTCTGTATCGTTAAGAGTATATTCTTGCAAAATCTGGGCAACAGCCGACAGTATGTTGGTCAGATATATGATACCAGCCAAACGCAATTCTGACAGTGTGGTCGGTATGTATGATATTATGAACGATGTATTCTTGACCAATCAAGGCACAGGTAATTTTGAATATGGTTCTGAAATACCAGACAGCAGAGAAGCATATTATTACGTTGATGGGCTTGTTGAAAAAGTCGGCACTCGTTCAGCAGGCAATAAAAACATATTCAATGGTGTGTTTGAACAGGGCGGATTTTATCAGGGCAACTTGGTTGTGTCAGATGCCCGCATTAGAACACCAGAATACTTAACATTCCCAGCAGGCACATATACAATATCTTGTGCATCTGCGTATGAAGTATGGATTGAAAAGAATAACACATCAAGTGTTAACTGGTATAGTTCTTATACATTTACAGCGGCAGCAACGGACAAATTCAAGGTTGCGGTTCGTTCAAAGACAGACCCGTCAACAACAGTTATAAGACCTGATGACCCTGTAAATGTTCAAATTGAAGCAGGCTCAACAGCAACAGCATACGTGCCTTATTGTGATGGCGGTCTTGCTGTTTGTGAAAACCTGTTGGGTATTGACACAGCACAAGATGTTCAGGAAATATTGACAGGCGAAGTCACACGCAAGGTTGGTGTATTTGTGCTTACTGGCGAAGAGTGGTGGGAAAAACTCAACTTTGCTGACAAGAGTGTGTTCAGAGCCAAGGTTGTAATACCTGATGACCGTTATTCAAATCCTGAAAACAATATTGGTTTATGTTCGCATTTCACAGTGATTCCAACATCGGCTTCTGTCACATCGTTAATGAACAACTTGGAGTTGGCTTGGAACACGAATAGTTTGATGTGCATAAGATACGACAGCATGGCAAACTTAACTGACTTCTTGGCTTTCTTGCGTTCACAATATGATGCAGAAACACCAGTGACTATCGTGTATCCATTAACAACTGCTAGCACAGAATCAGTTGCTGGACAGACATTGACAGTATCTGCTGGAAATAACACAGCGGAAATAATACAAGCCAGCATTGACGGACTTGAAATAGAAGCAAAATACTTAAAAAGGATGTAGGATGAAAAGCTTTTTAGATTTGGTAGATTGGATTGAAAGAAAGTTCGCATACAAACACCGTATGGAAAACAAGGTCGACCAAGCATTATCCTTTCTGAAAGAACACGACAAACGTCTTTTAAGACTTGAAATATTGGAAGCAATGAAACGTAATGATGCTGTCACAGTATGTGATTTAATGAAAGAATACAAATCACTCGATGGTAATTATTATATGGATAAATTGTTTGCTGAATTTATGAAAAAATGGAAGAAAAGAAAATGACTTGGCAATGGCTTAAAGACCCTGACGAAAAGTTTTCATACGCACGTGTCGTAGGGTTCATTGCTATTGTTGGAAACCCTATCTGGCGTATGTATATGGGGGTTGACGGAATAAATTCGTGGCCTGCAGCAGTTGCAGGAACCTGTGGTTGTTGGA
>CALCEG010000039.1 GCA_937900435.1 uncultured Alphaproteobacteria bacterium | reverse complement strand
ACAGGGAACACCGGCCTGGAATGTAAACTGGAAAAATACATACACACAACAGACACCACAGGAGAAAAAAATGAATAAAACCGTATCCAAAGTTTTTATTGCTGCCGACCATCGTGGGGCAGGGCTAAAATTATATTTAATCGAAATGTTATCTGCGATGGGCTATACTGTTGTAAATCTGGGGGTTGACAATCCGAACGTTTCTGTTGATTACCCAGACATTGCCGCAACACTGGCGGACGCAATGCAGGACGACCGCGATTCACGTGGTATTATTATTTGTGGCACAGGTGCCGGTGTAATGATTGCTGCGAACAGATATCGCCACATACGCGCATCGCGTTGCGATCGCCCATCCCAGGCACGCGATGACCGTTTTCACGATGATATAAACGTACTTGCCTTGGCGGCAGACGATATGGATATCGAAGTTGCATTTTTATGCGCACAAACATTCTTGGAAAGTCCGTTTGACGCATGCGAACGCCGCATCCGCCGAATTGAAAAGATTTCATAGCCGCAACCACAAGGACACGCAATATGAAAACTATTTTCCAAGTATATGACATTACACAGACCATACTTACCAATAAATTTATTGGCATCCAAAACACCAGCAATGCGTACAATACCAGTTACCGCATTGAATCTGCGCACCCTATGTATGGCACACTTGTTTTAATCATAGAGGCACCACATGGCGCCCCCGAATGGAATATGTCAGATGAATTGTGGCTGGAAAGAGAGGGTGTAATTGAATTATACCACAACAAACGATATCTTTTCAGTGCATATACCAAACACAATGTTGGTCGCGCCTTTGACAGGTCAAAATACAATCCCATCAGCATATTTACACGTGCGCGCGCGCCACTGTTCTTTCACCTGTTAAATATGGCACACGACCGCCTGCACGACAAAATTGAAAAAACCAACAACACACAACAAATCACCCAGTTATTAAAAACACTAACCACCACAAAACAAAAATAAAATATAACAATCATAAAAATCCCCCCAACAAATTCTGTCTGGGGGTATTTTATTATCGTTGTTCTTGTGATGAATACGTTATTTTTTTATTCATTTTGATTTTTCTGCATTTTTGTGATAACCTTAACTTGACAATCTATAAGATAATAAGAGGATTTTATTATGGCATTAAATTTATTAAATGATTATGCATTAAATGATTTTTTAACCGATATTTCATTCCAAGGCAACCCACAGATAGCCAACCAAGGATTACATGGTGAATTCGAAAGTGTTGATTATGTTGTCGCAAATCGCGACACTATTGTACGCGGTATCTTGAATCAATATGTAAAAAGAAAAATTCGCGACTATATTTTAAATCTGAAAGACGAACCTGCCTTTGTTGCTATTGATGCCAAACAACCAGATTTGCCAGACTGGGCCCAGACACTGTTATCACGTGGCGAACAAGTCTATCAATTTGATGGTGCAAAAATGTCAGACAGGTTAAAAAACGATATTACGACTGTGCGTGATTACCTGTATGATGTCGCCACAATGTATGTGGACAAAGCTATAGAAATCGCAGAAAACACAAAACAAAAACCCAAAATCAGATACGATTATTTAAAAACAGCAAACGAATATAATACTTTTGAACAGGCATTATCTGCCGCACAAAAATGGCACGAAAAACTGGCAGAAAAACTGGCAAAAAAACAAAAGGCGCAACAGACTTTAAACAAATCTTTAATTGGTGCAGAATTTGTTATGAATTTACCAAATAATATGACGGCATATCGCCTGACCACGCCAGAGGCACTAGATTTTGAAAGCGAATATATGGGACATTGTGTGGGCAGAGGTAGCTATGACGCAAACGTCGAAAATGGCACAACGCAAATATATTCAATCCGCG
>CALCEG010000038.1 GCA_937900435.1 uncultured Alphaproteobacteria bacterium | reverse complement strand
GTAGAAACGCAACAGGAATAGGTGCAGTTTGCACAATCGGCGATGGATAGGATTCAACATCAAATTGACATGTTTGACCAGGCAATCAAATCCATTATGGAACAACAGGACAAACTGCGTGTAATACTGAAAGAAAAAAAGGCTCGGTATGACATAGAAAAATACGAACTTACCCGCAGGCAAGTCCATTATAAACAATTGATGGTACATAAAAATATGCTGCACAATCAACACAATTCCGTAAAAAACGAAGCACAAAACAGCAGCGAACCAAAGGATTCAAAATGACATTATGGAAAACACCAGACGTTAAACCAGATATATTCAGACCGCATCGTATTCTAGTAATATACGAAGCGCACGACGAACCAGAACTGATGTTTTCAGCCGAGTATGCAGCTCTTACCGCTGACCGATATGTTAACCGCTGGTGTTATTGGGACGAGTTTATCGCCGCCGCAGACCGTGCGGAACAGTTGCAGAAAGCGGTTATCTGGCTGGTTGGTGGTGATACAGGTATATCCAGCAAAACAATGTGTGCTGCATTGTTTGGGTTGATGCCCAAAGATTCTGATATGCCCCACGATGCCGGCGATTTTGGGCGATGCCTGCGGTTTATCAGATTTATGCCAGACGGCACAAAAGATATTGTGTTCAAAAAACTATCCGACAAACCTGAATGGGTTGAAATCGGGAAACGGTGGGATGAACTGGTTGATCTGTACGACCAAGAAAACTGGACTGGCGTCGGCGATATTTTGAGGACCATTCGTAAAGAATGCCGCCAACCCCGCCCAAACGAAATATTTATTGGATTATAACCAAAGGAACAAATGATGAGCATAAAAGATAATCTGATTTATCAATGGATTATGGATAATAAAAAAGCCCAGCGTGGTGCAGGCAAATTGATTGATGAATTGAAATTTGTTTCGTTTCCGTATGACAAATATGGCGAAACGGTGTTTGCTATGAAACAGGGCGGTTGGAATGTGCCGTTGATTGAAAATGTAAGCAGGGATTTACACGATGGCACCCGCAAAGGGTACGAAGATACACGTGAATTTGCCGAATATCTGGCCAAACGCATGGAATTGTGCCTGAATTATTTTCATGGGAAATCAAACGAAGAGATTGAACAACTGACACAAGGGGGTAATGATGCGAAAAAATGAACTGTCGGGCGGACAAATTATGTGGCTGGGGGTAAATATGGATGCACCCTGTCCGCATTGTAATGTGCTGTTGCGGGTAACGCCGGATGATCTGGTGTATAAAATGGGCTACAAATCAACCGTGAACGGACAAACAAAAACCGTTGCACCAAAATGGTTGGCCCGTTGCCCGTTTTGCGAAAAACAATTTGAAATCAAACTGGGGTATGAATTCCATAAAGGAACTGACGATGAATAAGATTAAATGTCCAGTGTGCAATATTGCGCTGGAACCGGTCGGCGATTTATTACAGTGTCCAAATGATCACTGCGGATGGGTTGGGAATGCAGAATTGTGGCAAGAGTTGGTAACAAAATGTAACCAACTGGAAATCGCACGAAAGGCGTTGGAAGATATTAAAGCGGTTTGTGATAATTGTCGCTGGTGTGATTCAAATTTATATGACCCAACCCCGGGTGATGGTCGCAGAATTGCCGAAATCACAAACAAAGCCCTTGAACAGATAGAACATAAGGAATAACACCTTTCCGCTTAAATCGGAAAACTGAACATAAGGAATAGAGATATGGCAAAGAATAAAGTTTATAAAGTTGTTGCCAAGTATGAATTTGAAATGGTCGGTCAAAAAAAAGAACAGGTCATTTTTGATTTGGGTGTGTTGTTTGATAGTTTGGTGGAGTGTCATAGTAATACACACACAGGCAACGATCCCGATTTCCCCGAAAACTTTACAGGGAAATACCCGAAAAGAATATCGTGCGTGGCAACTTTGTCCAAGGCGACACGACAGTTAAACCCAAAGAAATATAAGGAATAGATATGAAGAATGAACCCGACATAATAGCATTATGGCAATCATTAGCAGTTTGTGGCGGAATATATTTACTGGCGCATTTGTGTATATACGCATTTTGAAACACAATTTACTTTAACAGAACATTTTGCCGACGGCGGCAAAATGATAAACCAAAAGGAAGAAAAATGAAAAGAAAACCCATAGTCACAGAATCAGATCATAAAAGATTTTGGGGCGTCGTTGACCAAATTGCCAAAGACAACGGAATATCATCGTCGCGATTGGCGATTTGGGCCAAACTGGATGCAACGGCATTTAACAAGTCAAAGCGCATTTACAGGGGATATTATCACATACCGAATATTGCGTCGGTATTGGCGATTTTGCGTGCCTGCAATTTAACCTGGGCCGACTGGGCGAAATATTGGGATTCGGTGAAATAGAATTTTTATTTTAGAAAACCGACAAATTTGCAGAAAATCTAAAATAAGGGGGAATAGATGAAAGTTGAAAAAGGTTGGTTGGGCAGGTCGGCGGTCGTTCTGATAATCATGGCATTGGCACTTTGGTTGATGTATTCCATATTGCCCAGTATTGTGTTGAACGCACTGTATGCGGCATACGTAATGTTAAATGCAATACCGTGGATTTTACACGGGGATAAACAAAAGGAATAGATATGCAAGACAGATTTAGATTCCGTGTGTGGGATAAGGACGAAAAAGTTCTGTGTTATGGGGCAGAAAATACATACGATTGTATAGCCGGCGAACCTATAATTTATCAGTGTTGTTTTGGTGATTTGTTGGTTATCGACGATTATATCGTCGAACAATGCACCGGATTAAAGGACAAGAACGGCAATCTGATTTATGAAGGGGATATTGTTAAATGCGACCGAGATTTTAATCCAGATGGTCGGGTTGGTTTAATAAGAAAAGTCGTATTTGATGATGGTGCATTCAAGTTATCCAATGACAATGACAGTTATTTTATATCGGCATTTCATAACATTGAAATCATAGGCAACATACATGAACAAAAGGATCAGAAATGACCGAGTTTAAGTGTTTGCGGTGCGGTAAATGCTGCGGGATTGTGCCGTTCAACAAACAGGAATATAACGCCATACGGGATATTGCAAAAAAGATGCATATATCATTTGTGAAATCTGAACTGATGGGAAAAACAGTGTATTACCCAAAACACGTCTATAAACAGTTTGTAAAGGTCGCAGAAATAGCAGAAAAAGAACAAAGATTGATAGACAACCAAATGGACGGGTTGCAATGTCCGTTTCTGGGTTTTGATGAAATGGGGTTGTCATATTGCAAAATATATGAACACAGGCCAGGAATATGTCGCTTGTTTGGCAAGGGCGGACCTCCATTTTTAACATGCCCCAACAATCCGTTTGTACAACCACAGGGGGAATGAATGGCAGATTGTTTTGGTGCGGTTGTTTTGTGGTGGTTATGTTTTGGGATTGGATTCAGGTACAAAGGCAAACGGTATGTATGGTCGGGGCGTTTTTCCGCACTGGTTGAAAAGTCCGTTTATGACCGTGCGTGCCGAATAGCCAAATTACGCAAATTATCAAAAAAGGGGGAGTGAATGGCAAAATACTTTTACAAG
>CALCEG010000037.1 GCA_937900435.1 uncultured Alphaproteobacteria bacterium | reverse complement strand
CAATACGCGCAGACTTTACTGTTGGCTTAGTTGCAGGCGCAACTTCGTTCATCACATACAGTATTCTGCGATGCACAGGTTTGCATCCGTCGCGAACATCTGGCAATGCGCGGTCAACAATAACCGACATTGCATAGTCCAAAAAACTGGTTCTCATTTCGTGTTCCAACGAAGATTGTGGAACGCGCGTTTCGATTACTTCATTCATATTTTCTGACATACTTACCTTTCCTATGTTTATAACATACAAAACATAGCAGATTTATAGGCTTTTGGTCAAGAAATAAAGGTTAAATTTTTTATTGACAAAATACAAATAAGTGATATTATAAAAACGAGAATAAAAGGATAAAAATGTTTTTGCCGTTTTACAAACTTTTTGTTGCTCTGTTCACTTATTATCTTCTTATAGAAGGGCTGCAAAAAATTGGATTGATAAAATCTAAATAAAAAGGTTGCGTTTTTGTAAAACGTATGGTTAAATATACGCGCAAACGAATTAATCTTGAATTGTTTATGATGCTAAAAAACAGTCCAAGGAACAAAGTACACAAAAAAACAAGGGTTTAAGTCATGTCAACAAAACGTACATATCAACCATCGAAAACACGTCGTGTTCGTACACATGGATTTCGTGCCAGAATGGAAACCAAGGGTGGACGCGAAGTATTAAATCGTCGCCGCGCAGTTGGGCGTAAAAGAATTGCAGTATCTGCTGTTAATTAAATCAATAGTCGCCAACGGCGACTATTATCATAAGATATAATCAAGGACAAAAAATGAAACTTTTTCAAGAAGCAGCCAATACAGCACTGTTCCTAGACGGACTGAGTGAGCTGCAAGAAAATTTATTAAAAATGGGCGATGTTCCATCAGATGGCAAAGTTTATAATTACGCAGTTTGTTTTTTTACTGTACTCAAGAATTTTACAACCAGATATAAGATTGATAAAATTTTCTGGGAAGCTTCAAACAGATTGTCTGAACAATCCATGGGGATTTTTTTGTTTAAAAACTGGATGAATGTACATGTGCGTGCCGAAAAAAATGAAAAAATCACAATGGATAAAATATATCTTTCAAATCCGTATGTTTCGTTGCAGGATTACGCAACGTGTCCAAATCAAGTCATTGAACAAATGAATATAAAAAACTATTTGACCAAAGTTCGTAACAAAACTTTGTTGCAAATCAGCAATATTCTTGCCAGCGTCAAACGTCCAAATAATCTGGTTTTAAAGATTGCTGGATACAATAACCAAAAAATCAGATAACGTATGCCCTTTGTTAGGGCATTTTTTTGCGGGCCCAAGCCCAGGACATTTTGTTTGATTTTATTGCGTTATATTGTTATATTTAAGAACCGTATATCACAGGATTGAAAAATGAAAAAATACTTAATTATTATTTCTATCATTGTGTCCACCTTGTTTTTGGACCAAATATCCAAGGGATTTTTGTTGTATCTTATCACTGGTGGCGTACCGTTATCTGGTTCTGCGTGGGATGTTGTACCGTTTCCGTATATGATGACGAATGTGTTTGATTTCTTTAATATTGTATTCACTTGGAATCCTGGTACATCTTTTTCAATGTTTCGCGCCTTGGGCGAAAGCGCGCCACTGGTTATGATTGTTGCAATATCTTTTGTTATTGGTGGAATTTTGTACTATCTGTTTGCGCGTGCCAAGAAATACGAAATTGTACCACTAGCACTGGTTTGTGGTGGTGCATTGGGGAATCTGGTCGACAGAATTAGATTTGGCGCGGTAATTGATTTCTTGGATTTTCACGTTGGCGGCTGGCATTGGCCTGCATTCAATGTCGCAGACGTATGTATAGTTGTCGGTGTCGGGTTGTACTTATTAAATATGTATCTGGCAAGACAAAAATGTTTAAAATCAATAAAGGATGGTAAATAAAGATGGTTCAATATATGGATAAAAATTCTGGGTTTAATATGTGGAATGCTAATAAAAACGCAACACAAAAGAAGTCGCCGTTGTCGGGATTTTTCTGGTGGTTGTTCATATTTATTGTTGCGTGGTGGGCGATTGGTGCGATTATGAATCCAAAAGCGCCCGTACAAGAAACCACAGATGCACAAATTGTCGAAGATATTTCAAGCGTACCTGTGATAAACATTCAGTCTGATAAAATCAACGCGAATGTCCAAGGGTTGCGTGTATCTGATGTAAAACTGACTGATTTTGCAAAATCTACAGACACGACAGAACCTGTTGTTTTGTTGGGGACAGATGACAATTTTATCGAAGCAGGGTTGTTGACTACTGGAACAACAGCGCCAGTTGCAAAAACGGTATGGACGCAACAAGATGATGGTTCGTATGTGTGGAATAATTCAGATAAAGTAAAGTTCGTACGCGATATTAAAACAGATGGTTATTTAATTACAATTACAGATACTGTGCAAAACAATTCTGGCAAAGATATTGCGGTTGCGCCGTATGTTCGCATTGTAAAAAATAATGATATGAAATCTGCGTCTGGGGTTTCAACGGGTGCAATTTCGTATGTCAATTCAGATGTCGAAGATTTGACTTGGGCGCAACTGGATAAAAAATCATACGCGTATTCAACGCAAACAGGTTTTACAGGATTTGCTGACCAATACTGGGAAACAGTCGCATCGATGGACGCGCCGGATCAAACAATCCGCGTAAAGAAATCTGGCGATAAGTATACAACTGATACAGCTGCTGCTGCGAAGCCGATTCACGCCGGCGAATCAAAAACATTTACTACGACTATTTTTGCTGGCCCACGCGACCAGACGATATTAAATTCTATTGATTCAAAAATCGCAGGGATTGCAGAAACGATTAATTATGGTTGGTTTTGGTTCTTGGCGCGTCCGATGTTGTGGGTATTAAATGGAATCAATCACGTTGTTATGAATTATGGCGTTGCGATTATAATTATGACAATTTTATTGCGTCTGATGATGTGGCCACTGACGCGCAAGTCTTATGCATCGATGGCTGCGATGCAAAAAATGCAACCAGAAATGCAGCGTATTCAAAAATTGTACGCAAATGACAAGATGCGTCTGCAAATGGAAATGATGAAGTTGTACCAAACGCACAAAACATCGCCAATGTCTGGTTGTCTGCCAATGTTGATTCAGATTCCAATATTCTTTGCGTTGTATAAGGCGCTGCTGGTTTCTGTACAAATGCGCAATGCACATTTCTTGTGGATTTCTGATTTGTCTGCAATGGACCCATACTTTATTTTGCCGATATTGATGGGGCTGACAATGTGGTTACAGCAATATCTGCAGTCCGCGAACAAAAAAGCATCTGCGAACGATATCGTTGCACAGACACAAAAGATGATGAATTGGATGCCATTACTGTTCACAATAATGTTTGCGTGGATGCCTGCAGGATTGGTACTGTATTGGACAATATCGAATGTATTTGGAATTATTCAAATGCAGTTGATAAAAAAGCAGAGTAAATAATTTAAACGGACAATAAAAAACGCTGATTAATTTCAGCGTTTTTTATTTTTTTTTGTTATGCACTTATATTTGTGCGCGAACTTCTTCGACTTCATAACATTCAACGCGGTCGCCTTCTTTTAAGTCATTATATTTATCAAAAGACATACCGAATTCAACGCCACCAGATACTTCTTTGACTTCGTTCTTTTCGCGGCGCAGTTGACCAATTTTGCCATCATAGATAACAACATTGTTGCGCAACAAACGAACAAAAGCATCTTTCTTGATTGTTCCTTCGGTCAGGCGGCATCCTGCAACACGAACGCCTTTGCCGACTGTGAACAGTGCAATAACGTCCGCATATCCAATAAACGTTTCGCGTTTTTCAGGTGCCAGTTTGCCCGACAAGATTTCTTTGATTTCATCTGTGATGCGATAAACAACACTGTGATAGCGAATATCAACCCCGTTGTTACGCGCCATATCACGAACACTGGAATCTGCACGAACGTTGAATGCAATAATAACAGCCCCAGATGCGGTTGCCAAACGTATATCGCCTTCGGTTATTTGTCCGACCCCAGAAGACAAGATTTCAACACCAACTTTATCAGTATTTATTTCTTTGACCATATCGGAAATCGCTTCTACCGAGCCTTGTACGTCTGCGCGCAATACCAGTGGCAAAATTAATTTTTTATTATCGTCGCGTTTTGCAAACAGTTCTTCTAATGACGAACGTTTAACAGCGTTTGCTTTATCTTTTGTTTTTTGTATGCGATATGCGGCCACTTCGCGTGTTTGTGCTTCTGTTTCCATAACGTGCAAATCATCACCGGCACTTGGCACAGAATCCAGCCCCAGAACCATTGCAGGTTGTCCTGGACGAACGGATTTTACACGTTCCCCACTAGAGCTTATCAAACCACGCACACGTCCAAAAGTTTCGCCCACAACAAAGACGTCGCCAATTTTTAATGTGCCTTGACGCATCAAGATTGTTGCAACGGGCCCCAATCCTTTTTCTTGTTTGGCTTCAACAACGTATGCGACAGCTGGCATATCTGCATCGGCTTTTAATTCCATCATTTCTGCTTGTAATAAAATTGCTTCTTCCAGTTTGTCCAGACCAATTTTCTTGGTTGCAGAAATTTCAACACATTGAACATCACCACCCATTTCTTCGACTTGGACTTCTTGCTGCAGCAAGTCTGTTTTAACGCGCATCGGATTTGCTTCTGGCAAGTCGATTTTATTAATAGCGACAATGAATGGAACTTTTGCTGCGCGAATATGGTTAATTGCTTCGATTGTTTGCGGCATAATAGAATCATTTGCTGCAACAACCAACACAACAATATCCGCCATCTGTGCGCCACGCGCACGCATTGCAGTAAACGTTTCGTGTCCTGGTGTGTCCAAGAAAGTAATCATTGCGCCAGATTGTGTTTTAACTTCGTACGAAGAAACGTGTTGTGTAATTCCACCGGCTTCGCCTGCGGCAACGTTTGCATTTCGGGATGCGGCCAACAACGATGTTTTACCATGATCAACGTGTCCCACCACTGTCACAACTGGTGCGCGTGGTGTCAAATTTTCTGGATTTGGTTCGCGTTCCAGTATTTCTGCATACGGTTTTACTTCGACTCGTTTAACAGTTGCACCAAATTCAGACGCAATCAATTCTGCGGTATCTGCATCAATAGACTGATTAACAGAAACCATCATTCCCATTTCCATCAGTTTCTTGATAACATTGCCCGATTTTTCTGCCATTGCGGCGGCCAAATCTTTTACAGTTATCGCATCACCCAAAGACACAACACGTTCAACCTTTTGCGGTGCAGAAAACACAGCGCGCGCTTTTTCGCGAAAGCGTTTCAAGGACGCCTCGGAACGGCGGCGATTTGCACCACGAATACCGATTTCATCATCGTCGTCATCGTTGCCCATAACGATATCGCGCAAGTGAATTTTCCCAGACTTTTTAAAATCTTTTTTTGCGCCAGAAAAACGATTTGCACGTCCATCTTCGTCATCATCAGAACGATTTTTGCGTGCTGTGCCAGCGCCAGCGTTATTTGTAAATGTTTTGCGCGATTGTGTTTGCTGTTTTTGTGCGGGTGCAGCGGTTGTTTCTTCGGCAACATTTGTCTTTTCTGTTGCGTTTTCACGCGCTGCCAACTGTTCGCGAACTTGTTCGTATTCGCGGTTTTCGCGTTCTATTTCTGCGGCACGCGCAGCGCGCGCAGCAGCTTCTTCTTCTTCGCGTTTTTTACGTTCTTCTTCGCGCGCCTTGGCGGCAGCCAACACAGCGCGCAGTTTTTCATCTGCGGTATTGCGTGGTGCAGACGGCGCAGATGGTTCGTCCCGTAATTCTTTGCTGTTCGGCGCAACGACGCGGCGGCGGCGTTCAACGAACACCGCGTCGCCTTTTTTGCTGCGAACCGCATCAGTTGTTACAGATTTTCCAAGAGTTAATGTTGCCATTATATACTTACTCCGTAATAAATTATTGTTCTTCTTGACCGATATTGTACGCGATTTCGCGTGCTTTCATAACAATACGACCGGCCAAACGATTTGATACAGTGTCTTCGCCCAAGATTTCCAGTAATTCATCTGATGACAAATCAGCTAAATCTTGCAACGATTTGATACCGTTTTCGCCCAGTTTCATAATAATCGGACGTCTGATAAATGTAAAGTTCAACAGGTCATCAGACATTCCTAGTTTATGTCCGCCATCCAAATAATCTTGTTCGATTTTATTCAGATAGTCGTTTGCGCGTTTTTGTAATTCTGCGGCCAATTCTGGGTTAAAGCCTTCGATTTCTTCCAGTTCTTTGCTGTCAACGAATGCGATTTCTTCGATTGTACGGAATCCTTCGGTAATCAACAGGCGTGCAATCATTTCATCAACGTCCAGCCCCTTGATAAACAAGTCAGTCTTTTCTTGGAATTCCTTGGCGCGGCGTTCTTGTTCTTCGGCTTCGCTCATCACATCGATATTCCAGCCAGTCAACTGTGAAGCCAAGCGGACATTTTGACCGCGGCGACCGATTGCCAATGATAATTGGTCTTCGGTAACGACAACTGCTGCGCTGTGTGTATCTTCGTCAACGATGATTTTAGCGACCTTAGCCGGCTGTATTGCATTTACGATAAATACAGCAGGGTCTTCGGAATACAAGATAACATCGATTTTTTCGCCATGACATTCATTGATAACTGGCTGTATGCGTGTACCTTTGATACCAACGGTCATACCAACTGCATCAATTGATGGGTCTGATGTTTCGACTGCGATTTTTGCGTGTGAACCAGGTGCGCGTGCAACGGATTTAATTTTGATAATACCTTCGTAAATTTCAGGAACTTCTTGGGTAAACAATTTTTCCATAAACATTGGATGTGTACGGGTCAAGAAAATCTGAGGCCCTGTATTAGAACGCGATACGTCCATAATCAGTGCGCGTACGCGGTCGCCAACTGCCAGGCGTTCGCCTGGGATTAATTCTGTACCCTTGATATAGCCTTCGGCTTTACCGTTAATATCAACAAATACGCTACCGAATTCAACGCGTTTCACAACTGCGCTGACAATATCGCCAATAGTATCTTTAAATTCTTCGAATTGACGACCTTTTTCAGCATCGCGAACGCGTGTAGTCATCATTTGTTTTGCGGTTTGAAAAGCCATACGCCCAAATTCAGGTTCTGGCAAAGCATCTTCGACAACGTCGCCGACAACAGGTTTTTTTGCGTATTTTTTCGCCTGTTCAACAGTTAACATTGTGTTTGGATTGTAATCTTCGACAGAATTAATATCATCAATCACTGTGAACGAGCGTTTAACATAAATCGCGCCATTTTTGCGGTCAATAGATGCAGAAATATCAAATTCTTCACCATATTTGTGTTTTGCGATTTTCGCGATTGCCGCTTCTAGCGATTCAAAAACAACTTCGCGGTCAATTTGTTTTTCTTGGGCCAATGAATCGATTGACAATAACAAATCTTGACGTGGCATCGAAACAAAAGACATCTTGTACACTCCTTTGCGTTTATTGTATGTCTTATTGAAAGAGCGGGGTTTTCCGACCCCGCTCTTAAAACTAACTTTTAAGAACACTCATATTATTATTCCCGAATCGTAAAAACGCAAGAAAAAAACAAAATATAAATGACTGGATTCTATATTTTTTTTCTTTATAATTCGATTGCTATGATGAAACTAATAAGATCTTTATTTATGCCAGCCGCTGTTAAAACTACGGCTGGGGCATTGGCGACAAAGTTTGGGTTGGAATTGCGTGGAAATCCAAACGCCCCCGTACGTGGGGTTGCGCCAATCGCTGATGCACGCGCGGGTCAACTGGCGTTCTATTCAACAGAACAAAACAGCAATGCATTTAAAATACTGCCAATCGAAGTGTTGCAAAAAACGCGTGCAACGGTGATTTTGGTTCAACCAGAACAGGCACAATTTGCACCAGAAGGTGCGACTTTGCTGATAACAGACAGCCCACGCGGAAACATTGTAAAAATTCTGGGGGAAATATATCGCGAAAAACCGCGCTTTGGCATCAGCAAGTACGCGCGCATTGAACGCGGTGCATTCTTTCGTAAAAAAAGAACAAATTATGTTGGCGACTTTGTTACTATTGAACGTGGTGCTGCGATTGAACCGAACGTAAAAATCTATGCAGGTGCATACATTGGGCGTAATGTTGTCTTGGGGCGTGGAACGATTGTGCACAGTGGCGCACATATTGAAAACGCGACAATTGGTGCCGACAGTGTGATTAATGCGAACGCAGTTATTGGTAAAGACGGTTTTGGTTATACCAAGCAAGACGGTCGTAATATATTCATTCCACACGTTGGGCGTGTTGTGCTGGGGGAACGTGTTTCTGTTGGTGCAAACACTTGTATCGACAGGGGCGCAATGACAGATACGACCGTTGGTGATGGGACCAAGATTGATAATCTGTGTCAAATTGCACATGGTGTTGTTGTTGGTCGTGAATGTTTCTTGGCTAGTGGCGTTGGTTTGGCTGGTGGTGTTGTCGTTGGCGATAACGCATTGCTGGGCGGACATGTTGGTGTTGCGAACGGTGTGCATATTGGCAATGGTGCATCTGTTGGCGCGAACAGTGGTGTGTTCCGCAACATCCCGGACGGCGAATCGCATATGGGGTATCCGGCTGGCCCTGGGACTGAATTTATGCGCCACTATGCTTGGCTGCGCAAGAACGCAAAAAAATAACTAAACCAAAGGAACAAAAATATGTTCAATGCAAAACAAATCGAAGAAATTATACCACATCGTGGCAATATGCGCCTGATTGACGAGGTGCGCGAATTTAACGACACCAGTGCGGTTGGTATAAAGTATGTTCGTGATGACGAATTTTGGTGTGCTGGTCATTTTCCTGGCGATCCAATTATGCCTGGGGTATTACAGGTAGAAGCGTTGGCGCAAACTGCGTGTTTTGTTGCGTTTAAACGAATGACAGACGAAGAACGTAAAGATATGCTGGGCTATTTTACAACGATGGAAAAGATAAAGTTTTCGCATATGGTGCGCCCGGGGGATAAATTGGAACTGCATGTAGAGTTATTAACAACGAAAATGAAATTATACAAGTTTCATGGAATTGCGCTGGTTGGCGGCAAAAAAGTAGCCGATGCAACATTTACCGCGGTCTTGCAAAAAGCGATTAAATAAACCAATCCCCGACGTGGGGATTTTTTTTCAAAAAAAATTGTCATCGGTGGGGCTTTTTTACCCTCAGCGTCTTTCTTTCTCGTCATACCCACGCATCGGGCCCCGCAAAAAATGAAAATTTTTGTGTGTGATTCTAGGCGGGTATGAAGTGCTCCGCAGGGTAACTATTCACCTATAAAAGAAACCGCACAGCTGGATTACCGCGGTCGTTTGCACTTCCTTGCAATGACAAGGGTGCTTAACCCCCAAGAATTTATAAAAAAGCACCGGTTAAACCGGTGTTTGTGTGTTTTTATTGTATTTATTTTTTCCAAAATGCAAATCCGCGGCGTGTCGATTTATCTTCGCGTTGTTTGCGTTCTTCAATTGCGCGGCGGCGTTCTGCGCGGCGTTCTTGAAAGCGACGCGCGGATTCTTCGTCGCGTTGAATAACTGAAATAGTTGTTACAGATAATTTATCGTTACGAACTTCTTCTTCGAATTCGACAATGTCGTTTTCGTTTAAAAATCTGATACCTGCGGCTTTTAATGAACTTGAATGAACAAATACATCATCTGTATTGCCGTTTTCGTTTGGGGTGTCTGGACTAATAAAGCCAAAACACTTTTTACCATTATACCATTTTACTTTTCCTTGACGCATAATCCTATCCTTTCCTATGCTTGTTATAGTTCTGTAAGACACACCAGAACCTGACATCATTGTGCCAATTTTAAACAACTAACGCAAGCATAAACAAAAGAATGTTTGTGGGTATCTTTTCTTGGTCATAAATATTATTTTTTATAATAACGTTGAATTTCACGCATTACAAAATTAAAGAAACGCGCAGATTGTGTATCTTCATCAATCGCCCAATCAGTCTGCATATATGGCATCGCAGATACCAATATAAAACGTGCCAAAAAGTGGAATATGTTTGATTGTTGTATCTTGGACAGTTTTGTTGGTGCGTTTGTGATATGGAACAATTCGTTCTCTATGGCGTCGTCCAACTTTTCGATAATATTATCTAAGATTTTCTGCGGATGATACAGTTTACATTCTTTTGGGAAACCGTCCAACATAGACACCATATTGCCTTGGCTGTACAGAATGTTCCAACCAACCCTGTCAAACAAGTCGTCCAGACATTTGCATACCATACGATTATATGATTTGATGCCATCTTCCATAAACAGTGCTAATTTTGCTTCTATATTATCGGACTTGGCAGATTTCTTTTTTCGCGCTTCTTCGTACGCCAGATGAGTTCTTTTTTCAAAATCAAAGAACGTACGAACCTGGCAAATAATTTCCATCGGTATAACCGTATCTTTGTTTGGTCCGATATTTATTATAATTTTAGCATCACGATAATTTCGCGGATTTTGCATATTATAAAAGCAATCACGCACAGACAATATTCTGTCCGGCATCATTGACTGGATTCTTTCCATGAATGTGCGTGCCTGGGGTATCAAATCGAACAAGCACTTAACGCGCCAAACGTCTTGCAGGCGCATACGCGGTTTTTCAATTTTATCTAATGCGCGCACTAAATTTGCAGCAATTTTTTCATGCCCCGAACCGATAATAGACAAAACAGCCTCGGCTGGGGTTGATATATATTTTTCTTTTAGTTTATTTCTAATTTTTTCTGCGATGGCTTTGGCCGATGCTTCGCGTTCGTGCGCTGCGATTACGTTGTATACGGTTTCGGAAACTTCATTGACATAACTTTCATAGTATTTGCCGACGATTTTATCCAGCGCGCGCGAAACAGTTTTTTGTGCGCCAACAATCACCGTTACAATAGACGACACAGCCAAGTCAATCTTGTGTCCAGCCGAACTGGCAAAGAATTGATTTCTCATTGGGTCACCGTCTAAACGATGTTGAACGATATACGCATTCAGCGGATTTATATCTGCGATACTGATTGGTTCTTCGACTGCGCAATCTTTGGCATAGTCATATTTCATAACGGCAGTTTTTGGTGCGCCAAAGCATTTCCCCAGGATATAAAACACCTCACGAAACCAATACAAACTATCCGAATATAAAAATTTTAAATATTCGGCTGCTTCATCGTTGATTTTACCGCTGATGCGTGCGTTTTCCAACGTCGCAATATTCTTGCGGTCGTTTTCCAGTGTCAGTGCAGCGGTTAAGTTTTCTTGGTTTCGTTCGGTCATATCTTTTCCTATTTCATCATTGGGAACAGAACGACATCGCGCAATGTTGGCTGGTCAAAGATAATACTTGCCAATCTGTCGACCCCCATACCTACACCAGAAATTGGTGGGAACCCATGTTCCATTGCACGAACAAAGTCGTTATCAGGGTTAAATGCTTCTTCGTCTCCGTCTGCAATATTGCGTGCCTGTTCTTCGAACGCCTGTTGTTGCTGGATTGGGTTTACAAGTTCGGAATATCCCTTGCAGATTTCGGAACCACAAACCAATAATTGATACATATCAATTCTGCGAACATCTTCGTTGTTGCGACGTGCCAATGGTACCATATAAGACGGGTAATTATACAAGAACGTTGGATTTACAATATTGTTTCTGATTTTGCGCTTGTAAACATAGTCAACCAATGCAGGCAAAGATTTTAAATCTTCCAGTTCTGACATTGGGAACATACCGTTATTTACCAATTTTTCGCGCAGTTCATTAACGTCTTCGAAATCAAGTATGTTGCAACCGAAAAATTCGCTCATCTTTGCGGTATAATCAACCATTTCATATTTGCTGAAGTCTAACTTGGTTCCTTGGTATTCGATTTGCAATGTGCCGCGACATTTCATCAGCAAGTCTTGGATTAAATCCCATGTAAATTGTATGTTTTTATTATAGTCCCAATACGCAGCATACCATTCAACCATCGTAAATTCTTGCAAGTGCGTTGCGTCCATACCTTCATTACGGAAATCCTTGGCAACTTCGTAGACGCGGTCAAATCCTGCGCCGATTGCCTGCTTCAAGAACAATTCTGGGGATATACGCAACTGAAAATCAGCATCCAATGCGTTATGGTGTGTTGTAAATGGACGCGCGGCCGCACCAGATGCGATATTTTGCAACACAGGTGTTTCGATTTCCAAGAATCCATTTTTATTCATAAAGTCGCGCCAATATTGTGTCATCTTAAAGCGACCAAGTAATGCATTGCGTGCTTCTGGGTTGGAAATAATATCCAGATAACGTTGACGATAGCGTGTTTCCATATCGGTCAATCCATGATACTTTTCTGGTAATGGACGTAACGCCTTGGCCAAGATTTCATAGTTTGATACGCGCACAGTTAATTCACCTGCGGTTGTGTGATACAATTCGCCAGTGATGCCGATAAAGTCGCCCAAGTCAACATTTGCTTTCATAAACTTATAATTTTCTTCGCCCAGTTCTTCGCGTGACATAGAAAATTGAATTTCGCCATTAATATCGTAAATGCGCCCAAACATCAGTTTTCCCAACCAACGCAGTGCTGTCACACGACCAGCCAACTTCACAGGTGTATTATCTGCCAGTTCGCGTGCCGCTTCGATAGTATGAGTGCGGTCAAATTTGTCTTTCCAAACAACACCATCGCGTGCCTTGATATTTTCTGCCTTTTGCAGACGTGCGGTTAATTCATTTGTTGATATTGGTGTGTTTTGTGTTTGTTGTTCTGACATTTGTTTGCCTTTTGTTTTAATTTTATTTGAAACGGACGCACAAAAGTGCGTTCGTTTTTATTATATCCGATATTCATGTTAAATTGTTTTCATTTTTGAATTTTTAATCCTACTTTTGTGTGTTACAATACACAAAATAGGACAATTTGATATGAGCAAACCTATGCAGATTGACGTAGAAGCTATTCTTGCGTCGAAAGCCGGAAAAAAAGCACGTTTTGTTCCACGTTTCTTGATTTCATATCTCAAGAAAATCATTCATCAGGATGAGGTGAACGGCTTTTTGAGATTACATGGTGATAAGATGGATTATGAATTTGTCGATGCATTCATGAAATTTTTCAAGAACTCTTTCGAAGTTTGTGGTTTAGAGAATCTTCCCAAAGACGGCCGTCGTCTTACCTTTGTCAGCAATCATCCTCTTGGAGCTCAGGATGGTCTCGGACTTGCTTATATTCTCGCTCCTCAGTATGAAGGTAAGATAAAGTTCCTTGTAAACGACCTTTTGATGTATCTGCCACAACTGTCTTCGTTCTGGATTCCTGTGAACAAAACCGGTTCTCAGGCACGTAGTTTTCCTCAACAGGTAAATGCCGCCTT
>CALCEG010000036.1 GCA_937900435.1 uncultured Alphaproteobacteria bacterium | reverse complement strand
AGAATGTGATATGTGTTCCATTATCAACTTTGTCAACCACCTTTGCTGTTAAATAAGCGTTTGTTGCTTTTGTGATATATGCAATTCCATTCTTGGCAATTTTGTAATCTACAAAACCATCAAACTTGTCAGTATCCCTTCCACTAGCAAAACCAAATCTTTCAATTACGTCAAACGCCACTCTACTATCAAGAATTGACACATTGAATTCGCCTGATTTTTCAATAAGACCTGTTGTGTAGTTGTCTTTGTTAACGGTAACTGAAATTTTAACTGGCGAAGATGTAACCTGCATCAAAGTATTGATGATGCAACCATTTTGTTTTTCGCCTTTTGCAGTCAAAACATAAACACCATAAGAAATATTATAAACAGCTTTCATTTGTAATCCTCCTAATACCCTTTAAAGTTATAATCCAAATGCCAATATACTTATATTTGCAAGACAAAGTGCTATTATAATCATATCTGTTTGAAAATTCTTTTTATTATTTTTTGCATTACATATTAATGAAATTATAAATATCATCAGGAAAGCAATCTTCTGGCATAACAAAGTCTGGGTTATCAACTGCGATACGGTCTTTTGGCTTTACTTCAATCAAAGTAAAACGTGGCACAAAACCATCAACGAAGTCGCCTTTGTTTAAAGATTCAAACAAGCGTGATGGTACCGATTGTCCAAAGATAACAAGACAAGGGTTTTCAATCGTTACTACGTCTCGTTTCGCCGCGGATGAATAAGCACCTGTTGAATAAGCGCCTTGCGCACGCGAAAACAATTCGATAAATTCAGACCCGATTGCTCGTGTGTATTGACTGGAATTTTCAGATTTAATATTACGCAAGTAATGTCCAATTTCGTCAATATACGCATAAACAATTCCGTCACGATTTAACAACGCATCGATTAACCCTGCGTCTGATTTCATTTTTCCAATCAGTTTACTACGGATGCTGTCTGGCGCGTGTACAACCAACCATTGTGCTTGGTCGCATACTTTACCTTTACCAGAACCAGCCGGGCCAATAGCAATCAAATAATTGTTTGTTCTGGCGCCACCTGACCCCTTAAACCGTTTCGCATAAACCAAACTGACAAACGAAGTTGCCGCGGCTATCGCAAACAAGTCCTGACGATACATTGCAGTTTTACGCACCCATTCGTAAACAGGCTTTATAAAACCAACAGGATGCAAAATTACATCGACTGTTTCTTCGCGACTCATAGCATCGATACCGCTACCAAACCAATTCGAGATAGCGTCGTCTAATTTCTTTTCGTCTGCTTCTGTTATTGCGTTTGATATACCCCAATCAGCCAAACCAGTATAACCGTTTTGCCGAGCAAGATAAAACAATGTGCTTTTTGTAATTTCTCTTGGGTATTGTAACGATTTGTATCTTTTATAACACTTCTCCGCTCCGTCATATTTGTTTTGCGAACCTTTGGCAGACCATTCGTTAAACAATTCGAAACCTTTTACGTCCCCGAAGGCATCTTGCAACGCTAAACCTACCTGTACCCATTGTTCGTAACTATAATCAGCGTCCAAGAAAGACAACGCGTGTTTTGCTTCGTCCAAATTCGCATCGTTATAGAATGTAGTAGGCGTTTTTGGTTTTTCCTTTGGAATTACCCTAAACAACTCTAAAACGCGTTCTACGGTCGAAATTGGAAGTTCTGGCACGTCTTTTTTATCAACGTCTAACAAAGTTGTCTTGCCTAACCATTTATATTCAATACCCGAAGGATGAATTGATGGTGGCAAAACCGTTTGTCTTCCGTCTGACAAGAAGTCCAACCCATTACCTTTATCGTCCTTTACTGATTTGCTTGGCATACCGTTATACTTGAAAAATACTGTATAGCCTTTGGCGCCTTTTTTACGAAGTGGTGAGACAGGCAGTAGTCGTTCAATCTTTGCAATTAAATCTGGGTCATCAGTATCAATATCAACAGCGCATAAATTACTTGCTGGTCCCAAACATAAGCCGATATTGTTGTTTTTACCGTAATGTGTCTGTGCGTCCTTTGGTTGCATCAGTTCATTACAATAAGCGCTCCATCCTCCTAATTTTGGTCCTTTTTGTCTTGGCGTCAAAGGTATTACCGAATAACCTTTGGCAAGATATTGCATTGCGTTTGCATCCCAAGCCACGCAAATGTCTTTATTTGCTGTTTGAGTCTGTTCCCCAATAAAAGATTCAAACATACTACGCTCCTTTTATTCCCTTTTAGTTTTGCCGGTTTTGGCACGGTATACCGGCAGATACCTGAAAGCCCGAAGTCAAGTAGAAGGGCTGTGCCGGCTTGTAAAGAGGACAAGATTTTACAAGCCTATTACTTAGTCAGATTCAAGATTGGCAATGGTGCGGACCCGTAAATATTTTCTGGTAATTGACCGTTCCATTTTTCTGCTTGAATCTTCTCAACCTGTACGCGTTCATATTCGATAAGGGTTTTCGATTGCGCTAAGGCGTTGGTTTTTATACGCATTGCTTCTGCTTCTGCTTTTGCGTTGATTAACTTTTGATTTGCTTTTTCTTTTTCTTGCAAAGTAATGTTCTTTTCACGCTTAGCATCTTGTTCAGCAACCTGTTTGTTTTCAATCGCAGTAGCATATTGTTGTGAATATTCAATATCTGTTAAACGAATTGAATCAGCACGCATATTTAATTCGTGCAAGCGGCCATTTAACAGTTTTGTTGCTTCTTCTTCAACCTTTCCACGATTAGCAATTAAAGATTCGCTATCGTACAAACCTATAATTTGCTTAATTGCAGATTCTGTTTCACTTTGCAGACGTGTTCTGTATGCGTTACCCAATGTCTTGTGCAAGTCCATTGCTTTTTCGCGATACACAGCCCAGTTTACAAAGAAATGTATTTTTGCCATCTGCAAATCTTTTGTGTATGATTCTAATTCGCCTGTATATTTTTGGATGCGTGCATCAACACAAATCAAGTCTGTTGTAAAAGCATTATACGCGTGCAAACCCGATGTCATAACATCGTTAGCATATTCACCAAAATGTTTTTTAAAACATACTTCTGTGTCTTCAACTTGGGCACACGCGGCTAACATTGCAATTAAAGATACTGTTAAGATTTTTTTCATTTTTCGTCCTTTTCTTCCGTTATTTTTTTTAACACTTTTGCGGTTTTAGTTACGATAATACATATTAACGCAATAAAACACGCGGCTATAAATAATCTTGCAAACATTTTTGTCTCCTTTATAAACCGATTGCGTTGCGATACATCTTTTCGAGTTCGTCTGCTTCATCGAGTTCATCTGGGTCTAATTTGCGTAGTTGAATCATTTTTTTGATGTATTTTGGGTCATAACCTGCTGATTTTGCTTCGTTGAAAACTTCCTTCAAGTCTTCTGCGATTTGTGCTGCGTCTTCATTTAATTTTTCTGCTCTGTGTATAAAAGATAATAATTGTGCATTGTCAAAACTTGTATTCATTTTTTATCCTTTTTGTTTCCTTTGTTAAAAAAATTGGGCGGGTTATCTACGGAGTAGGAGTGTAAAACGCCCGCCCAAACTGTATTAGTCCCAATTAGGTGTGTTTGCATTAGTTGCAGACGCCATCGTTGAGCCTAATGGCATTGGTTGGGCAGCAACGCTAGCAACGGATGCCTGTGCTGCCGGCGCTGTCGCTGGTGCGGATGTCTCACCGTTTGCCCAATCTGTCGCAGGTTCAACCTTTGTTAAATTCAAGAAAGGTTTTTCCTTATTGACATCGTTTTTGGCATACCCATAACTGAAAGTTGCAACAAATTGTTTGCCTTGCCATTCTTGTGGGTCTTTTGGCCAATCGTTCATACCGCAGGCTTCTGTTATGCGTTGCATATCGCCCAAAGCAATCTTTGCTTGCACCGAGCGTGTTCCGTCTGCGTTTTTTGTCTTTGTTTGGAAGAAGAAAGTATGCTTCCAGCCTGCCGGGAAATCGCCAACTTTGTCTGTGGTGCAGCAATGAAAACGAAATTCAATATCATCGCCCATAAACGCTGCATCAGTTGATGGTATAAAGTCGCTACCTTTCACGTGTTTACCGACTTCAACCTGTGTAATCAACAGTTTGTATGTTCCCGGTGTTAAATTTTTTGGTGTTAATGCTTCTTCTTTTGCTTGTGCAAATGTTTGGTCTGAATCAAAAAAGTTCATTTTACGCTCCTTATTGTTGTTCTGTTGTTTCTGTTGGTATTGTTGTTGCCGTTTCTTTTACTGGTTGTTTGCCTGTCAACGCAGCCACAAATGTTTGCCAAGAAAAAGGTATTTCTTTTGGCATTGGGTAGCGAGAACCAGCAATATATGCAGGGTTAGCCGCATCTAACTTCATTATACGGTCGCCTGTGCCTACTGCTTGTCCACGAGTGCCAAAACCAGTCGAGGTCTGTTGCACGATTGTTTTGAATGTGCAATAGCCAATAATGTCCACATAATCGCAATAGATTTTTAATGTACTATCACCTTGTGTGGTTTTT
>CALCEG010000035.1 GCA_937900435.1 uncultured Alphaproteobacteria bacterium | reverse complement strand
TGAATCCGTGTCCGTGCGGGCATTTGGGCAACGCCGCCCTGTCCTGTTCCCGCGCACCAAGATGTGCAGAGGCGTATCAGAATAAGATTTCCGGCCCACTGCTTGACCGTATTGATTTGCATGTTGATGTTGATGCGGTAAATGATGCTGTTGAAAATCTTATTAAAATGCCTGATGGTGGGGCGTTTTATTTGTATACGACATCTGATACATCCAGTTTTTCTATGAAGATAAGTGCAGCTGGTAGTTATATGATTAATTGGGGGGATGGCACAGCGGTAAAGGTCTTGAAAAAAACAAATACAGATCTTGAAACTATTTCGTATAACTATGCAACGGCTGGTTCGTATGTTATTTCTGTTTCAGGACGGGCAACTGCGTATAATACGGACGAAAAAGTTCCTGCGATAAGTTTTGAATATAATAATAATATCGCGGCGGTTGACGGTGATTTTGGGATGGTGTTTGGAACACTGGAAAATGGTGCGCAACCGAATTTTTATGCGGCGTTTGCGGATTGCAAGAACCTGAAATCAATATCTGATACTATGTTTGATGGGGTTTATGGACAGCCAATAAAAAATATGTTTTATGCAACTTTTGATGGGTGTTCTGGGTTAGAGGCTATTCCTGAAAATTTGTTTGCTGGACTGTCTGGGACGCTTACAGAGGGCTTGTTTTATATGACATTTCAAGATTGTACAAGTCTGGCAGGCATACCGTCGAATTTGTTTGGTGAATTTTATGGAGCTTTACAGAGAAATGTTTTCGGAAAAATGTTTAGTGGTTGTGTGAATTTAGGTGGTTGGTCTGCGCAAATTGTGGGATTAAGTGGCGGAATGCAATATTTGTATATACGTTGGACTGGTGGGACCTCTGCAACGGTTAATGATATGTACAAAGGTTGTACAGGACTGCAAGATTATGCAAGTATTCCGACTGTATGGAAATAAGCTGTAAACATTCCCCACGTCTGTGGGGACTTTTTTATCTTGTAAACAATAGGTGTTTTGTGATATTATTTGTTTGAATCCAATGGGGATTGGGTTCGGGGCTGTCATAGGCCTAGTAATAGATTGTGTCCACTAACAATTTCTGTGGCGGTTTAATTTTTGTAAACATTAAAAGTAAATAAAAAAGAAAGAAAGGGGGTAATAATATGAAAAAAATCGGAGGCGTGTCTTTGTGCGTTTTAATGACGGTCGCATTTTTACCAACAAATGCGAACGCGTCGATTAATATGTATTCAGGAACAGGTAGCGCTAATCCACAATGTGTCGGCGAAACGATAGTTATCATTGATTATTCATCGATAGGTGTTCTGCCGAATGGGGTAAGTAAATATTTTAACAAAAGTTACACAGGTTCTGTTAATGATGTTGTTACTGTAAGTGACTTGACGGGTGCTATGAGAGATAATTGGCCTTTTGTTTATACTTATAATGGCCGTAATTATGAGATTGGTGAGTCTTTTACAATCCCTGAAACAGAAACAGGTTCGATTACTATAACCGCGCGAATCAATAGTAATTTCCTTGTGCAAGGGATTGATTTTTATCAAGAAAAGAAAAAGAATGGTACTTCGCAAGATTATGTGGTGACTGGTAGTGTGCTGGCAGTGTATGATTCTGATAAAAACTTTTTAACCTATATTTATGGGTGGCAAGATGATGACGCGTATGCTTATCTGGAATATACAGACTTTATTTCAAATTATTTTTCTATGATTAACGATACTGTATTAGATGCCACAACACCACCATTTCGTGGTTTTGTAAATTCGGGTGAACCAATTGAGACAGTTTCGATTTCTGATGAGGGATTGGCACAGTACAGTATTACACAAGACAATCCAGTGGTTGTTAATTATTATACAGAAGTTTTGAAAGGTATGCATCCAAGTTATGATTCGTTGGAAATAACGGGCGATGGTGGAGTTGCAAAATTATATGCTGCGTATGCAACGCCATGTGCTGCGGGTGCTACGTATTCTGATATTAGTGAATTTGCTGCGGCGTGTGATACTAATAAAAAAGGCGCATATTGTAATTTAGAAATAATAAATAATGCAAGTATGGAGGCCTTTGGCGTGGTTAGATATACTAATGCATGTTGTTCGGGATTTCATATTAAACCCGTTGGTGAATAAAACAAAAATTCCCCACGTCTGTGGGGATTTTTTTTACTTAAAGGATAAAAGGTGAACAGGTTTTATGTTTTTTTGGGGCTGATTGTTTTGTTGCTGTTTGTGTATTTTTCGGGGGCGCGATATGGCGCGGAACGTGCCAGACGTACAATGGCAGAAAAAAATGTTAATAATCAAGTGTGCATTATAAAACAGCAGGAGAAAATAAATGCAGAAACTCTTAATCGTGATGTTGTTGATATTCGCAACTTCTTGCGCAAGAAATATACCATCGCAGAATAGTGATTGTGTGCACTTTGTGTGCAATCCGATATATGGACGTGCCACAGACTGGGATGTTATTAGTGCTGATTTGGCGCGAAATATATATCGGCACAATAAGTTGTGTGCAGAATATAACAAAAATTATTTATAACTTGAAATAACGCTTTCTGCCACGTTTTTTAGGCGGATTAAGGATTCTTCGTATGTGGCGCAGTCGCGACCGATTTCAGATTTGTATGCGTCGCGTAAATTTGATGCCATATATGAACAATTGCGTAAATACTGAACGCAGTATTCGTGCCCTGTGGCAAAGGCTGTCTGACCACGAACGCGACTTTCCATACTGGCCCAGTCGATGTTAAGTGCGCTTTCAAGATTTTTCCACGAATTGCTGTCTGAATATTTGCCAACGGTCGCCATCCAATATTCGTTCATTTCTTCGTCTGACCAGTTATTGGTGCCTTGAATGGTTAATATCTGTTTGACCAGATTGTCAATCTCGGGCTGATATTTGTAATCGATTTGCGCCAATTTAGAACTGCAATAACAGCGATTGTACGCGGTATCAGCGCGTTCGCAATAATTGTTCATACATTCTGTATAATCACTCATACAACGGACAGATGATACGCGACCAGATGATACCTCTGTGGCGCGTGTGGTGCCGCTGCGCTGATATTGTGCTGTCGAATCGGTTCTGGTGGCACGATATGCGGCGCTTCGTGGCACGACAGTGCGTCCCCCGTATTGCGCCACAGTAGTACCACTGCGTGCGGTATTTTGGCGCGGAACAACGCGCCGTTGAGCGCTTGTAGTAGCGGTCGATGCGCGCGCAGTATTTGCAGCGGTCGTCACACCGGTGCGATTCGTTTGTGCGCGTGGGGTGGCGGTTGTGTTGGTTGCACTGCGTGTGCGTTGGGGGCGCGCAACAACACGTCTGTTCCCGGTTAGATTTTGTGTTTTGACAACCACATTTATTGGATTCGACGACTGCGAATTTGATGCCCCAGGGTTCAAATCTGTGCGCATTTGATTGTTTAAATACGGGTACATATAGTTGTAATTATATGGGCTTGTGTTGGTTAATTGCGCATCACGCGTGGCGGCAAATGCCACAGTTGCGTACAAAGAAAGAACTATAAAAACGGTAAATCTTTTTCTCATTGTTTATATCATAGAAAACTTAATGAAAACAGACAAGATAAAAATATCATATAAATAGTTGCATTTGAAAAAAATGTTGTTATAATGGGTGTCGTTCAACGGGGTGTAGCTCAGTCTGGTAGAGTACTTGGTTTGGGACCAAGGTGTCGAAGGTTCGAATCCTTTCGCCCCGACCAGAGATAAATAAAAATGCCGCAGCAATGCGGTATTTTTATTTATTGTATGAAAGATTTTATATGTTTATTGTGTAGGTAATATATGCTATAATATCTGTATGAAGATTTATGTAACTGGTGGGGCAGGTGCGGGTAAAACCACATACGCAAAATATTTGTCTAAAAAATATAAAACACCATATCTGGGGTTGGATTCTGTCAAGTGGATAAAAAAATCAGACAAGGCTTTTACCAAATCTAGAACGCGTGAAGAAAGGGTGAAAATTTTACATAAATTTTTAGAAAGTAAGTCAAAATGGATTTGTGAAGGGGTCTATAACCAAGATTGGGTAAACGAAGTCTTGAAAAATGCGGATTTGGTCTTAATCCTGCATACGCCAATTTGGTTAAGGCATTATCGATGTGTTAAACGGGCCTTGTTCAAAGAAGATAGAAAAAAATTATCGCTGGGTGCGTTGTGGAAATTGTTGTCTTGGTCGTGTAAGTATGATAAAAAGTACTTGCCGGAATTGAAAAGAAAATTAGATGATTTTGGTGTAAAATATATTACAATAAAATCAAAAGATGTTGATTTTGTAGCATAAAAAAAAGAGAAAAAAATGATTTACGCATATTTACGGGTTAGTTCGGACAAGCAAGATTATGAAAATCAAAAAACAGGCGTGGACGCATTGGCACAAAGACTGGATTTATGTATAGACAAGTATGTGATTGACGATGGAATCAGTGGGGTGACGGAACCAGACAAGCGAAATCTGGGAAAACTATTAAAACACGTGGTCGCAGGCGATATTATTTTAGTGTCCGAATTAAGCAGGCTCGCCCGCAATATGTTAATGATGTTCCGTATTATTGAAACTATGCTACATAAACATATCAAGTTGTATTCTGTAAAAGATAATTTTACACTCGACGATTCGTTGCAAAGTAAGATTTTAGTGTTTGCGTTTGGTATTGCAAGTCAGATTGAAAGAGATATGATTTCCGCACGCACAAAAGAAGCATTGGCATTAAAAAAGTCGCAAGGTATCCACCTAGGGCGACCATTTGGTACAAAAATACCGAATCGAAAATTAAGTGCCAAACAAAATTATATCCAGAGAATGTTAAAAATCGGCAGAAGTAAAGCCAGTATCGCACGCCATTGCCACGTCACAGACAAAACATTAAACAGGTTTATAATCAATTATCTTTAACGAACCTTTAATTTACCTGATATGAACGGGCGTGTTATCGAAGGAGTAACATCATCGGGAAGTATTGGTGCAAAATCAAACGGGTCAGCGCCAAAGATTACAGGTCAATTATATCAAGGACTTCAAACACAGGATGGGTGGGCAAATGGTGCGTTCGCTTTAGCCGTTCCTTATTATGGAAAACGTGGTGGATACTATGATGTATCAACGGATAATAACTCGAGTTTAGTAGATTTTGATGCTTCACGTTCGTCAAGTGCATACTCTCGAACCGATAACCAAGTACGTGCAAGAAGTTTAAGCACTTTTTATATCATTAAATATTAGTATTTTATGATATATCGCATTACAAGATGTCTTGGTACTACCCAATTATCGTTTCGTGAATATGCGCTAGATGAACGTGAAGCATCAAAAAAGAGTTGATTAGCATTATTGCCTCCACCATTGACACCTGAATAACTATCATTTACCCAATAAAAACATCCTGTAATTTCTGTTGTATTGTTCTTGTCTGGCGTTCTACCTGCTTGCCCAGTAATTCTCGGCGAAGACCCATTGTCTAATGTTCCGATTGGTACATCGGTTCTATACATTGGAACTGCAACACTTAAATTCGGTAAATTAAAGGTTGTACTACCGTCCCCAGTTCCGTATGTGGTTCCAATCGCTGCAAATAAGGCGGCATAGGTTGTTCTTGACACCGCTTGACCGTTACATAATAACCAACCAGCGGGTGCAGTTGAACCACCGTATGGCATAATACCACCAGCAGGCACAGAAGAAGCACCAATCGCTGTATTTACCCACGCTGTTGTAGGTATCTTTTTTGTATTATCGCC
>CALCEG010000034.1 GCA_937900435.1 uncultured Alphaproteobacteria bacterium | reverse complement strand
GAAATCATATGTGAGTTATAGTTACGCATAGTTTTATTGTTTTATTTTAACATATTTTACAAATCTTGGAAAGCAAAAAATGTGCGTTAAAATAAAATGTTTATTTGTGCGCCAATTTGTATGTCATCACTTTCGAATTCATAATCAAAGTGTCCTGAGTATTGTGTGCGACCAAATTGACGTATCAATTTAAAGTGCAACCATTCTTGGTCGTAATCTTCACCTGTCAGGCGGTCTTGGTTGGTTGCAACGCGAAAGGTTAACCCAGTGCCAAAACGCCAATCTGGGGCAATTCTGAAATATGCTTCGGGAATAAAGTCAAGGTATGCCATACCGCGTTCGTCATCAAATATCCAACTGGATTTTATTGTGCCAGATAGCGTCATTCCAGCCCATTGACGACCAAAACGTAATCCTGCATAGTATGTGGAATCTGCGTAATATGGTGTGCGGACGGCGGCACTGCCACCGAATTTGAACCCAAACAAAATGTCAGAAATAATGTTTGAAGCGTTGTCGCGACCTGTTGAAACGCGATAAGCACCCCCGATGTCGGTGGCGGCAAAGCCGTCTTCGGGGCCGTTGAAATCGTGTTGATAATGAATGTTTATGCCCACAGATAATCTGTCGTTAAAGCCGTACGATAGTGATTGACCAGCACGCAAAATATGGTCCCAATAGGTCAGGGTGGTTTTTGATAAAACACTGGACATTGGCTGAAGATATAATGGGTCGGATGTGTCTGTTGATAATGTGTTGGAATAACCGACAGACGGTGCAATAAATGACAATGTTATGAAAAATACGGATAAAATTTTACGCATTGGGGTTCTCTCTCTCTCTCGATTAATTAACATATTTTGCCCCCAAGATGACCCTTGGGGGCAGGGAGGTTGTTTTTCTTAGAACTGGAAGATTGCTTGTAAACCAATTGTGGTTTCCGCAACGTTATCCAGTTTTACTGTACCGATATTGGTTAATTGGTCTAGTGGGAACGGTGTGCCGTCTGCTGGGTTTTCAGCCTCGATATGTGGTTCCATCCAATACAGGTCAAGTGTTTTGCTGTTGGCACTGTCATAGAATGCAGTTTTTGCATACAAGTTTAATGCAAACCAGTCGTTTGGTTGCCAGCCGATCGCACCCTTGATAGATGCCTGGTTGTGCCAGTCGTAATTACCAAAGATGCCTTCGATGTTTAATGTCCAGTCTTCATTTAAAACACTGAAGATACCCAAACCGCCTTCGATATATGTGGCGCTGCTGTTGCCGACCTGGTATGGAATATAGAACATTGCAGGATTGCCGTTTTCGTCAGTACCAGCGATGCCGTTTCCATAAGAATTGCCGTCAAGGTCAATGTACCAACCGCGCGCTAATCCATAAATTGTGGATTTTGATACCTTGTATCCAGCCTTGATTTCAGCCAAGAAGTTGTTAGAGATGTCTTTTTGGTGTTGGAAATATGCGGATGCGGTCGCAATCCATTGGTCGTTGTCAATAAAACGCCACTGGGCCCCCAAACCAAACAGATTTAAACCATTATCGTCCATTGTGTCTGAAGGAGAACCATTGTTATAGTCAAATTTATATTTGTTTATATCGTATTCCAGCAAGCCGACCAAGGCGATTTGGTCGTTGATACCATAACTGAAGTGTTCTTTGATTGAAAATTGGTTTGTTTTCCATTTGCCACCAACACCATCAATTAAGTCAGTTGAAAAAGCATCACTGGATCCTTCGAAGCGTAATGGTAGGGTCTGGTCGATTACAAAATCATAAGAACTGGTTGTGTAGCCTAAATCAGTAATAGAGCCGAATTTTTCGCCCAATGGTTGAAAGAATGGGTGGGCCAGATAGTACTTGCGACGCATTTTTGTTGTTACTGTTTCGGAACGTGTTTTGCGTACTGTCGTCTTGGTCGCAGTTGCCGCAGGGGATTGTGCGCCGGTGTACGATTTGTACATTGTGTTGCGATTTGCAGGTTTTACATAGTACATATCACCATTGTTCTTGGTTTCGTATGTTTTTGTTGTTGTGCGTGTTGTGTACTTTTTGTAATTAACCTGTGTTTGTTCGCGTGTTGCGGGTGCGTCAGATAAGTTTGCCGTCGATGCACCGCGTGTGCCGCTGTTTGTCGCAGCGTTCGATGCGGTTGTGCCGATAATGGCCAATGCACCCAGAAATAATGGTAATGTTCTTTTCATTTATATTCTCCTTTTATTGGGGATTATAGCATAAAAAATTCGCATAAAAAAGAAAAAACAGCGCGATTTTCGCGCTGAATGTTATTTTTCTGTGTCTTTGGTCAGGCCGATTGTGTTTTTTATCGGTTCAACAATCGTTTCTTTGGCGCTGTCCAGTGTGCGGATTAGGGCGCGCCTGATTTTACCGCTGATTGTCATTGGTAATGTTTCGACAAATTCAATCACGCGCGGACATTTATAGTGTGCGGTATGCATTTTGACGTGGTCTTGGATTAGACGAACCAGTGCATCGGTTGGTTGAAAGTATTTGTTTAAGACAATAGTTGCTTTGACCGCCATACCGCGCGATTTGTCGGGAATGCCTGTAACTGCAACTTCGCGTACGGATGGGAGTTCCAATAAAACACTTTCAACTTCGAATGGGCTGACGCGATAGCCGCTGGTCTTTATCAAGTCATCGTTGCGACCAACAAACCAATAATAGCCATCGCTGTCGCGGTATGCCATATCGCCAGTGTGATAATAGCCGTCGCGATTTACAGTGGCGGTTTGTTTGTCGTTCTTGTGATAGCCTTGGAATAAGCCAACTGGTTTTCTGTCTTTGATATATACGCAGATTTCGCCAACTGTGTTGGGGTCGCTGATTGGACGGGCGCGTTCGTCTAATAACTTTATGTCCCAGCCTGCCGCAGGCATACCCATCGAACCAGGCTTTGGATTAATCCATTCATTGTTGAATAACATTACACAGGTTTCTGTTTGGCCAAAGCCTTCGTGCAGTTTTATGCCTGTGTTTTTTAAGAAGCGTTCAAAAACCTCTGGGTTAAGGGCTTCGCCTGCAACATCTGCCTTGCGCAGGGAAGATAAATCATATTTGGACATATTGGTGTTTATCATCATCTTGTACGCGGTTGGTGGGGCGCAAAATGATGTGATTTTATATCTGGAAATCGCAGATAATAAATCGTGCGCGGTAAATATGCGACTGAAATCAAAAATAAATACAGTTGCACCTGCCAACCATTGACCGTACATCTTGCCCCATGAACATTTTGCCCAGCCAGATTCTGACAGTGTAAAGTGAATGTCGTCATCGTTCAAACGTTGCCAAAATACAGCGGTGTTTATGTGTCCCAGTGGATATGCGAAGTTGTGCGCAACCATTTTGGGGTTGTCGGTGGTGCCACTGGTAAAGTATACGACCATTGTGTCGGTGTTTTCGTTCTGAATACGGTTGAATGTTGTTGGGTATTCGGTACATGCAGATGATACTGCGGCGCAATCAATAATTTGTATGTCTTCGTTTCCTGAGATTGCGTTTCGTATCTCGTTAACAATGGTGCCGTCATCAAATGCAATTATGTGGTGTGTGTTTGATGCTTGAATCCGGTATTTTATGTCTTCACTTTTTAGTTGGTTGGTTGATGGGATTGGAATTGCGCATAGTTTGTGCAGTGCCATCATTAATACCCAATATTCCCAACGGCGTCTTAGAAATAATAGTACTGTATCGTCGCGTTTGATGCCACGCGCAGATAAAAAGTTCGCAACTGAATTAGACATCTGGGATAATTCTTGGAATGTGATTGTTTTTGTGTCGCCAGTGTCGTTTGTCCAAATAATCGCAGTTTTATCCGGTGTCTCGGTGGCAATAACGTCAATAACATCGTATGCGAAATTAAAGTTGTTGGGTATAGTTGGTATCGCATTTGTTATATAATCGGTATAATTTTCAAAGGTGTCTTTTGGCAAGAAACGTGTTGCAAACATATTTATTCCTTAAGATTTTATGTATGTATGAAGTAAATATGGGGCAAGGTCATCTAAATTACAAGTGAAAAGATTAAATAAATTTAATTGATTTTTATTTTTTGGCGGTGCATAATCGCACACGAAGTTTACGGAGTGTAGCTCAGCCTGGTAGAGCGCTACGTTCGGGACGTAGAGGTCGTGGGTTCGAACCCCGTCACTCCGACCAGATTATTGACTAAAAAAAACCGCCGATTGGCGGTTTTGTTTTTGTTATCGGTTGTTTTGAATTGGTTGTTCAAAAACTTTTTTTCGTAATGCCAGTTGGCGTTCAAAATCGTGGCGACTGGCGTGGTTTAGGTGGGCTATATAGTCGTTTTCATACCCATCAAAAATATGTACCATATGTGGATAGACTTGTAATACAGGTGCGCCAGTGTCTTTATCCAAGTATTCAATAATTGTTGTAGATAACTTTTCGCCCATTATTTCGCGAAATAATGGATAGTTGTTTGCCATATCTATTGCGGCGGGATTTGGGAATGTTTTGCACTTTGTCCAACCGTAACCAAAAGATTCTTGTTTGCCGTTAACGGTTGCCAATCCTAGTGGGCTTTCTTTGCAAAGGCTGAAAAGATTTATAGGCGCAAAAACAGAAAAAACAATTGTGTATGTGTTTTTCTTTTTCTTGCTGACGTGATTTTCAGGTATGTCGCGCGACATAGGTTTTTGTGTGTTTTTTTTCTTAAAGATGTTCATATTTTTTGTCCTTTGGTTGTTTCTTGTACTTGTAATATAGTACAAAAAACAAAAAGGTCAATCTTTATACGAACAAATCTTTAACAAATTGGGCGTGTTCTGTGATGAATTTAAATCTAAATTCAGGTTTTTTGCCCATCAGTTCTGATACGATTGTGCGGGTTTTTTCTGTATCTTCGGCGCCTTCGTCAGTGCGTGGGGGCAGGTCAACGCGTATCAATCGGCGTGTTATAGGCGACATCGTTGTTTCTTTTAATTGGTTGGGCATCATTTCCCCCAATCCTTTAAAGCGCGATATCTCAACACGTTTGTTTTTGTATTTTGTGGTTTTTAAATTTTCCAGTTCTTCATCAGAATCAACATAAATAGATTCTGTGCCACAGGTTAATTTATATAACGGGGGGCAAGATAAATATAAATGTCCGCCATATATCAGTTGCGGCATATATTGATAAAAGAATGCCATTAACAGCGATGCAATATGGCTGCCGTCAACGTCCGCATCGGTCATAATAATGATTTTTTCATAACGTAATTTATCTTCGTTCCAATCCTTGGCGGTGCCGGCACCAATAATATCAATTAAATCGTTTAGTTCTTTGTTTGCGCCAAAACGTTCATCAGAATTAGACACAACGTTTAAAACCTTGCCACGCAGGGGCATAATTGCCTGGGTTGCGCGGTCGCGCGCTTGTTTCGCGGTGCCACCAGCAGATTCCCCCTCTACAATAAATAATTCAGTGCCTGCGATTCCATGTTTAGAGCAATCGGCCAGTTTTGCCGGCATACGAATGCGTTTTGTTGGGGTTTTGCGCGCAACGTCTTTGACTTGTTTTGTCTTTATGCGTGCGTTTGCCAGATTGATAACAAAATCAAGTAATGCGTTTGCGGTCTTGGGGTCAGAAGCCAGGAACATTTCCCATGGGTCGCGCAGGGCGTTTTCAGTGAAACGTGCGATTTCAGGATTTGATAATTTTTCCTTGGTTTGTCCCAGGAATTGAGGTGTTTTGTAAAATACAGATACAATCGCAGCAACAGAATCAAATACGTCTTCGCCAATAATAGTTGTGGCGGATTTATTATTAACTTTTTCGCCGTATGCCTTAATTCCCTTGGTAATTGCGGATTTAAAACCAGTTTCGTGGGTGCCGCCGTCAATGGTTGCAATCGTATTGCAATAAGACGAGAAAAATCCATCGTCAGATGCCGCGCCATTTTCATCTGTTAAAAATGTTAAAGCCCATTCAACACGACCGCAGTCATCAGGAAATTCAACACTGCCACTGAATATGCGTGGTAAAATGCGCGGTTTTGAATCTGTCTTTTCCGCCAAGAAATCAGCAACACCGTTTGGATAATAGAACGTTGTTGATGTTGGAATGTTCATATCTTCGGTTAATAATTCCGGGTTGCAATGCCAGTCAATTTTCACACCGCGTGATAAAAATGCCTTGGCGCGCGCCATTCTATAAATTTTTATCGGTTTAAAGGTTGCAGACTGACCAAAGATTTCGTCGTCAATTGTGAATCTTATTTTTGTGCCATGTGATTTTGTTGGCTCGCCACGTTGCATTGGGCTGGTTGTGATGCCGCGTGAAAATGTTTGGTGCCAATTATACCCATCGCGTGCAATATCAACAATCATTTCAGATGATAATGCGTTTACAACCGCAGAACCAACACCATGTAATCCACCGCTGGTTTTATACACATTATTATTAAACTTACCCCCAGAATGAAGGGTGGTTAATATAACCTCTAGGGCGGATTTGCCAGGGTACTTTGGGTGTTCGTCCACAGGAATTCCACGACCGTCATCTGTGATTTCAATGGTTTTGGAATCAATTAGATTTACTGTTATCTTCTTGGCAAAGCCGGCAACCGCTTCGTCAATAGAATTGTCCATAATTTCAACAGGCAAATGATGCCAGGCTTTTTCGTCCGTCCCACCAATATACATTCCGGGACGAAGGCGTACAGGTTCAAGCCCTTCTAGGACTTGAATGTCGGACGCGTCATAAGTGTGTGTGCTCTTTTCCGTCATAATGTAATATTATTATAACATTTTTAAAAATTTGGCAAGTGTAAAGAATTTGCACCTAAATAGTATTTCAGGGCTTGATTTTTTTGTGCGCCGTCTTATATATTGATTATCAATTAAATATGCGAGTGTGAAATATGAATAAAAATCCTTATGAAGTTTTAGGGGTCGCGCGTGATGCGTCTGATGCAGATATTAAAAAGGCTTATCATAAGCTGGTTATGAAATATCACCCAGACAGAAATCCAGACGACAAAACCGCGGAAGAAAAATTTAAAGAAGTTAATAACGCATTTGATATCTTAAAAGACCCGCAGAAACGTGCGGCATACGACAGATTTGGTGGTGCGGCGTTCGCTGGTGGTAATGCGTCAGGTGCAGGGTTCGGTGGCGGAAACCCGTTTGGTAATGGTGCGTTCCATTTTAATATGGGTGGTGGTGCAGGTATGGAAGATATCCTGCGCGAAGCAATGCGCGGATTTGGTTTTGGTGATTTTGGTGGGGAATCTGCACATCGCAGTACAGCGCAGCGTGGTGGACGTGATTTATTGGATGAAGTTGTGATTGACCTAAAAGATGCTTATTTTGGAAAAACGCATACTGTAAAATTTTCAAGTAATGTTCAATGTGAAAAATGCCATGGAAATGGTACAAGTGATGGAAAGCCTGCACCTGTTTGTTCGCGTTGTGGTGGCAGCGGTTTTGTTCAAACCAGACAAGGTTTTTTTGCAATGGAATCTCCATGTCCAGAATGTGGTGGTTTAGGACATAAAATTGACAAGAAGTGTTCTGACTGTGATGGCACAGGAACAGTTCATAAACAACGTACATTGGAGGTAAAAATACCAGCGGGGGTTGAAGATGGCGCCCGTCTTCGTTTGGCCGGTCAAGGTGAAGCGGGTACAAATGGTGGGATGGCTGGCGATTTCTATTTGGATGTTCGTGTTCGTCCTGATAAACGTTTTGTCAGAAATGGTGATGATTTGATAAAGCGCGCCGATGTTCCGTTTACGACCTTGGCATTGGGGGGCGAAATAGAAATCGAAACCATAGATGATAAAAAGTTGGCGGTAAAAGTACCTGCAGGAACACAGGTTGGTGAAAAACTGCGTGTGCGTGGGCATGGTATGCCATCTGTGCGCAGAAGCGGAACTTTTGGCGATTTGTATATTGATGTGGCGATAAAAATACCAACAAAATTAAATGACAAGCAAAAAAAGTTGTTAAGTGAATTTGCAGAAATAAAAAATGATAAAAAAAGTTGGTTCTAAAAAATAATATAAAACCGCCAAAAGTGGCGGTTTTTATGCGTATAGAAGATTTTTTATTTTAACTTTTTTAAGTGGCCGACAAATGTCATTGTGTATTGCGTTGCAGACCAAATAGACGCAACAAGTGATAACCACAATCCCCAAATTCCAATTGTTGGTAATGCAGATAATGCGAACATTAATGCGCGACTGTCTGTTTCTGGGGTTATTGCGGTGCCAACCGCAAATAACAAGAAAAATGCCGCGATGGATACCATTTGTAATGTTGTCTTAATCTTGCCCATAGAAAAGCGCGCCTTTGGTACAGGCATTTCTATTTTTTGTGTGCCCAGGAATTCACGCAGACCAGATATATAAAGTTCGCGTGCAGTCATTATGATAACAGGGACTATTATAAACCATACAGGCATCATTATTGCCAGCATCAACATAGAATTAACAACCAGTAATTTGTCGCCAATGTGGTCCATTACACCGCCGATTTTAGAACAAGCATTATATTTGCGTGCCAGATAGCCATCAAACCAATCTGATATTGCACCAAGTGTGTATAATATAAATGTTAACCAATAAAGTTGATACATTAATGTTGGTATTATTGCGAATGCTGTGAAAATGCGAAATGCCGATAAAAAGTTAACAAAAAATTTCATTTTATTCTCCTTTGTTATATGGGTATATTATACCACTTGTTGATGAAAATATGCATATATTTTTTTTGCGATTGTTTTCCCAAGTTCTGGTACGCGTAATAGTGCCTCTAAGTCTGCGTCCATAATTGCGCGTACCGAACCAAAGTGTTGCATTAATGCGCGTTTTCTGGTGGGGCCGATACCTTCGATGTCGTCCAAGACAGATGCAGTCATTTGTTTTGCACGAACAGAGCGATGATATGTTATTACAAATCGGTGCGCTTCGTCGCGGACGGTGCGTAATAACAAGAACAAGGCACTGTCTTTGGGCAGGTCGGTCGAAATGTTGCCGTCTGGTAAAATAAAGTGTTCGTCGCCGTTGCGGACTTCGCCTTTGGTAACACCCAGAATTGGGATGTTTGGGGCGGTGCGTTTTGCGATGCGCCATTGTGCGATACCGCCATCAACAATTATTAAATCAAGTTTTGGTCCACGTTGTGTTGCACGATTTACAAATTCTGACATCATCGCAATGTCGTTTCCTGCACGCGATTTGTCGTTTAATTTAAAGTGTCTGTATCCGCTTTTTTCAAATCCGTTGTGTCCAAAAGTTATCATTGCGCCAACGGGTTGTTTGCCAAATAAGTGCGAGTTATCAAAAACGCCAGCAAGATTAATTTTTATGTTTAGCCAATTTTCGAGTTCTGATACGTTTTTGTTCCAGTCTAAATTTGATGTATACGCAGTTTTTTGTCGTATGCCGCGGTTTGATGTTTGTGTTAATGCAATGATTTTGTCGCGTAGATTTGCGGCGGATTCGAAATCCATTTGTGCGGACGCTTGTTGCATTTGTTTTGTTAAATCGTGGATTATTGGTTCGCTGTCGCCGGTTAACACTTTGCGTGCTATACGCACGCTTTCTGCGTATTTTTGTTTGTTTGGTGTGCAGCATGGGGCACTGCAACGTCCAATTTGATATAGCAAGCAAGGGCGACTGCGGTTGCGCATTTGTGTGTCTGTACAGGTCCTGATTTGGCATACTTTTTGTATTGTCTTGATTGTTTCGTTCAGTGCCGATACAGATGGATATGGACCGTATACATCGCGACGCTGGGAAAGTTTTCCACGAAATTTTAATAAACGCGGAAAATCGCCAGCGGTTAATGCCAACATTGGGTACATTTTACCGTCAGTCAGCATAATGTTGTATTTTGGTTTTTCTGTTTTTATTAGTTCTTGTTCGCGTATTAATGCGTCCGATTCGGTCGGAACAATTTCCCATTCGACGCGTGAAACCAGTGTGCGCATTACTTGTTTGTGTGGTTCAAGTTTTGATATGTCAAGGTACTGCTTCAGGCGGTTTGATAGGTTTTTTGCCTTGCCAACATACAGTAAAGTGTCGTCCGAATCGTACATCTTGTATACCCCAGGTGCATGGGGTGCGTTTTCTATTAAATCAGAAAATTGAATATTCATAATAAATATGTTAAAATAAGAATTAGTAAATAGCAAACCAAGAGGTAAAAAATGTTTCAGGAATCTGGTCGGTCAATGATTGAAATGCTGGGGGTGTTGGCAATTATGGGGGTGATTACCGTTAGTGCAATCGGTATGATTTCAACTGCAATGCGTACACAAAAATTAACAACTGTTAATGACCAAGTGGTTCAAATGGTTACAATGGTGCGTAATTTGCATGCAGAATATGATGACTTTTCAAATATGAATGGCGCAACAATATTCGAAGCAATTTCGATGAGTAATAAAAATCCATATGGTGGAATATATGAATTAAGCGTTGATCAATCTAATCCCCGTCAGTTTATTGTTTCAATTAATGGGTTGGGGCAATCAGAATGTAATGCATTGTTGACCAAGGCGTGGTCCGATTCGGTGGGGTATCAGTTGTCAAATGGTAAACAGGGTGGTGCGTCTGGTAATTGCAAAGGTGTAAACGGATGGTTGTTCAGGTTTGCGTTGGCAGCTCCTGCCATCTGAAGGGCTCGCAGGAGATCGTTGAGCTGTTGCAGAACGCTGTGGCGGAATATCATCTGGAGGATGAGATTACGCTGGCCGGCAGTTTCTGCATCGGCAAGTGCAACCGCGTCGGCGTTACAGTGCAAGTTAACGATGACGTCCACGTAGGTATTACCAAGGAGAATTTTAGAGAATTTTTCAAGAAAAACATTCTTGACGTAATAGAAAATGAAAGGAAGTGACGAAG
>CALCEG010000033.1 GCA_937900435.1 uncultured Alphaproteobacteria bacterium | reverse complement strand
CTTTGACGACGCACAGATTGTGATGCAGGAAATGGTGGACAATCTGGTCTTGGAATTGGTGGAAAAGAACCTGGTGGCGGATGAAATATCGCTGGCTGTGGGGTATTCACGGGATATGCGGCACCCAACCGGGGGTAGTCGTCGCCTGCCAGCGCACACATCGTCTTACAAGACATTGGTGGCGGACTTTGTGCGCCTGTATAGGGAAACGACCGACAAACGCACGCCGATACATAAACTGACGGTTGGACTGGGGAACCTGGTTGATGCGGATACGGTGCATCTGCAACTGGATTTATTTGCGGATACAACGGCGGACGAACGCGAAAGCAAACTGCAACACGCATTGCTGGATATCAAGGGGAAATTTGGCAAGAATGCCGTCCTGCGTGGCATAAATTATCACGAGAAGTCCACCGGTCGCAAACGTAACACTTTGGTTGGGGGACACAATGGCTGACAATACCGCACGTGCAAAACAGTTTATGCCTTTTGCGGCCCTGCGTGGGTACTATGCGATGGTGCTGGCTAAAAATCGGGTGGTTGAGCCCAGACGGGAATTGATTGGCGATGCCGCAGAACGACTGTCCCGGAAACTCGGGCTGGCTAAAAAGGGCATGATGATAACGGTGCAATTTTACCGGACCGATGCCTATGACACCATAACGGGCATGGTCACCCGCATAGACCCCGAATACCGATACATCACCATAGTCAAAACTAAAATCCCATTTGATGACATCACCGACGTGTCCAGCGCAGATATCCCTGAAGAGGTAGTGGAACTGTGATATACGGATTAAAAATACCCACGGCGGGCGCTGAGGTATAGGCCATCAATATGGCCGATGCCTTGCGAAAATGCATCACATTGATCTTTAAATGTTGATGCTGGGAATGTCAGCAATTCGTCCAAAAAATCTGGCCACCATGCGCCGGCTGTATTCGGAAACACAATCGTCCCGTTTTGGATATAGGCCGTTGTTGAGTTTAAACGGGATTCTTTGTCTGATATCGGTTTGATTGGTTCAACACTCATCCTGTGTTGGGCGCGTAACTGTTGTATCAATGCGGTACCAGATGACGCGTCTTCAATCAGTGTTGTTGTCGGGCAGTTGCCATGCGCTTGTTGTGTTTGGGTGTGTAATTCAGCCACACGCTTTAACAGGGCAGGATATTCCAGCCGTCCACGCTCCACAGCCAGAAGGTACACACGATTGTCAATTCCAACACCGAATATAGCGCATGCCGAATATGCGTTTGTAATACCGGTCTTAGACGCAGTATCCCATGACAGAAAGATATGCTTGAAGCGCTGGGGCAATTCGTTATAAAAATGTAACCAAGACCGTTTAACCAAACCGCCATCTTTTGGAACAGGGCGTTGTTGATATTGTCCTGCAAAGGCATATTCCCCCAGTGTCTGACGCAAATGTGCGACAGAGTTCATATCTTCACGTTCTGGATGCAGCAGTTCACCAGCATGACGGGCAATGTCGTGTCTGTATCCAAACTTGTCAGTGTATGACCCATCTTCATTGCCTTCCGCAATCATTGGTATCGTGATATGACGAAAGCCAGATTGTTTTTCCAGTAAATACCCCGTCAAATCACTTTGATGCAGACGTTGCATAATAACCAGTATCTTGCCAGTGTTTTTATTGTTCAAACGCGAATAGAGTGTCGTTGCATACCAATCGTTCACTTTGTTGCGCAAAACGTCTGACAGACCGTCCGATGCCTTTAATGGGTCATCTATGATAATCCAGTCGCCACCACGCCCAGTCAAGGTTCCGTTTATGGTTGTTGAAAATCGCCCGCCACCCCGTGTGGTTTGAAAGTCCATGGTTGCGCTGCGTCTGTGGTCAATCTTGGTTCCAGGGAACATGTCGCTATACCAAGCGGTTTCCATCACAGTGCGACAGTCATTGGCAAATTTCTTGGTCAGTTCATCCGCATAACTGACGCATATAATTTGTGTTTGTGGATTCAGTCCCAGTAAATATGCCGGCAATGCCACCGAACAGATAATAGACTTCATATTTCGTGGCGGTATATTCACAATCAGGCGATTATTATCACCGCTTATCATCTGTTCGATTTCATTGCACACGACATCCACGTGCCAATTATCCAGATATTGTGCACCTGCGGACACCTCGTTAAACACCTTAATCGCAAAGGATTTAAAGTCTGACCGCAACAACGCGCGCAAGAATTCTAAATCATTTATTCTTTCGTCCATTTATAAATCCCCGAATAATTGCCTGATCATCACTGGAAATGGCATTGTGCTGCTTGTCCAGTGATTCATTACGCGAATCCAGCTGTTGCATCAATGGTAATATTTGGGCGGTGGCTTTCAGGTCGCCTTTGGCCGATTGATTGACCAGTTGTAACATAATTGCCTGTTTTTTAGTAATTTGTCGTGTGCCTGCAACTGAATCCACATTTACTTGTTCGTTCAACGCCATTTCTAACAATGTCAGTGTGTTAATGCTGCCTTTCTTGCGACCATATGGATTGCCAGATTGGCCGGGGCGAAAACGGGTGTGTTTAGGCGGACTCATATAACCGACTTTATCTTTTTTATCTGTCATTTAGCGCCCCTTTTGTTTGCCAATTTTTGATTGTATGTCTGGCCGGATTGTACGTGTATTGCATCAATTCCAAATAACTCTTGGAATCGCCGGATGGTCGTGTCTATGTATATCGGTTCTAATTCAATGCCCCGGCAAACGCGTCCCGCTTGTTGTGCGGCAATCAGTGTGCTGCCCGAACCCAAGAACGAATCCAGAACAATTCCGCCACGCGGCGTGCAATCCAGTATTGCATCACGCAACATCTCAACAGGTTTGACGGTTGGGTGCAGTTTCAGGTCGCCTTTGTGTTGCCCAAATGAATTTGCACCCGCATATTGCCATACATTAGTGCGATATCGGCCATGTTTGCCCAGTTGCACGTTATTCATATGGCTTTTCTTACCGTTGCGGAATATAAAGCATAATTCGTGCTGACTGCGATACAGTGAACCCATGCCACCAGTCTTTTTTACCCATACGCACATATTGATAAATTCATCAAATACGGCATTTCCTGCGGTCATAATTTCCGATATGTGGCGCCAGTCCATAAAGTTATAGTGCAGGGCGCTGGTCTTAGAGTGTGCCTTGCACAGAAAAAAGTTTTGTTTCAGGAAACTGATAAATTCTTCCACTGACATCTCGCCCGATGCCATTGCGAACTCTTTGTGGTGTATTGCGCCCGAACCGCAGACATGCCCATTGATTTTTACATTGTATGGCGGATCTTGCAAAACAGTATTTGCCACCGCTCCGTCCATTAGTTGATTAAAAGTAGATTCTTCTAAACTGTTGCCACAAATAATTCTGTGCGGGCCAATTTGCCAAATGTCGCCAAGCACAGACACTATTTCATCTTCGGGTATAAACGGTATGTAGTTGGCTTTTGGGTCTGCAGGAACGGTGTCGCCCAGATTGATTATTTGATCTAGTTCGGCATCGTTAAAGCCAGTTATGCGTATATCTAGTTCGCCCGCACATATTTGTTCTAAATCTTTGATTTCCAATTGCAACAGTTCCAGATTCCAACCTCCATTTTCGGCGATTTTATTATCTGCTAATCTGTATGCTCGTTTTTGCTTTTCGTTCAGGTGTGAAAGTGTGATAGTGGGAACGCTGCCAAGCCCCATTTGTTTTGCGGCGATATATCTGCCGTGGCCGGCAATAATCTCGCCATGTTCATCAATCAGGATTGGATTATTAAAACCAAATTCAATAATAGACTTTATTATTTGTTTAATTTGTGATTCAGGATGATTCCGCGCATTGCGTTCATATCCATGTATTTGACCAATATTTATATTTTTTATTTCTAAATCGTTCATATATTTCTCCCATTATTAAAAAGTTGCGGTTTTTCTTCATGTTGGACTCCTTATAATTAATTAATAACGGGAAAGGAATTTTTTTCAAATGTGATCTTTGTAAAAATCGCCAAAATTGAAAATATTTTACTTGAAAACAAATTTTAACCCGCTGTTTTTGCAGCGGGCTATGGGTTATTTGTGCAAAGTGTAAAACACGCCACGGGTTGTGCCTTGTTTTGATATGTGTCCACGTTTAACCAACGCTTGTACCGCTTTGCGAATGGTTTCTGGATTTTTATCCATCGCAGATACAATCTGTGGCATGGTTAATTCTGGTGTTTTATGAAACAGTTCCAAAATCTGGTTTTGAGTTGCAGACAGTTTTGCAGCACTTGCGCTACGTGCCTTTGCGATTTTGTCTTCCAGCTGGCGTTTTTGTGCAACCAATGCCCGAACAAAGAATGTCAGCCATGGTTCATAGTTGATCTTGTCGCCCCAGATGGTTTTTTGCGTGCCACGTAATGCACGATAGTACGCGTCCTTAGTCGCTTCTATAATAGATTCCATAGATGCGTATGGCATATATGTATATCCACTTTTCAGCATCAGCATAACAGTCAATGCGCGCGACAAACGCCCATTACCATCGGTAAATGGATGGATGGACAGAAAATGTATCACAAACACACCAATGGCAATAATAGGGTGAAAGAATTTGTCGGCCAACACATCATTGGTCCATTTTACTGTTTCACTCATCAGGCGTGGCGTATCAAATGGTGTAGCGGTTTCGAATATAGAACCGATTTCATTACCGTTTGCGTCAAATGCGGCGACACGGTTGCTGTCTTTTTTATATTCGCCACGATGGCGGGTGTCCTTGTCAGAGTAATTCAATAATATTTTATGCAACTGCTTAATATAATTCTCACTAAGTGGTATAGACGCATAGTTTTCAAATATGGTATTGATTACATCTGAATATCCTGCAACTTCCTGCTCGTCTCTGGTGGCAAATGACTGACGATTGATATTGGCAAATAATGCTTCAATTTCAGTATCTGTCATACGGTTGCCTTCTATACGATTAGATGACCCAACAGATTCAATTGTTGCAACACGACGCATAACACGCAGATCATCCGCGGACAGTTTTACCGCCCCGCCAGTCCACGCACCATTAAATGCATCAATCTCGGCAATGCCGTTCAGCATTTCTGAGGTTATAATAATATCTCTATTATTAGGCATACTAAATCCTTTTAATATTTTTACCAGATTTTACCAGATAATTCCCAGAAAGTCAATGTTTTTCCCGGATAGCACATCGGCTTTATTGCGATATAATCATTCTTCTATGTTGGAATATGATATGGCTTCATCTATTTTGTCCATCAACAAGCTAGCAAAAATCAATCGCTTTATAGCCATGTCCTTCGATATGATCTGATTTTCGTGTGCCTTGGGGTTTCTTATGCCTGTCATTGCGCCAGCAAATATGTTCATATATCCAATTTGGACATCTTTGCCAGTCTGTGTTTCTATGTTCTCAAAAGTTAACAGTGGGTTATTAGGCGAAAATACATGATTCATTAGGGCACTGCCGTCTAGTTCCTCATTTCGAAATTTGCGATATAACTTCTTTAATCTAGAGTTAATTTCCTTGAATGCAGACTCTACACAATCGGCATATTGTTGTGCTAGGAATTTGGGTTGTATAATTGGCAACAATAAGGGGTGAATGCACTTCCAGAAAGGTTCGTTCCGAGCCTGTAAAATATGACGTCGTAAAAGCTCTAGATTTTTTGATATAATGCCAGCTTCTGGTAGTGTCATATATTCAGTTGCTGTATACAATAAATTGTCGGATATTTTCTTCCAATACATAGTGTCTTCCAGGTGGTTTTCATAGATAAAATCCATAAGACTCCTATGGAAACTGACGTATTCTGGGGTATTAAATCTGAACTTTCCCTTATAATCATGCAGTTTATAAAATTCGTTTATAATATCATCAATATTCATGTCTATTTATCCTTTATTCTTGTATATAGGATTTTATATGAAAAATACAAGAGTTTTATAGTGGGAAAATCCCTGTAAATTCCCTGTAAAAATGGAATTTGTATATGGTTGTTCGTGATAAAATCATACTCCGCCACAAAAATCAAACGCCCAATTATGGGCGTTTTATTTTTGTGTTGGTGTTGCAGTGTGGACGAAGCGTTCGCAATCTATGATTGCTGGGTTCGACAATGAGTAGGTTTGACAAGTGTCACGCCGTCAAACCGTCAGGAATGCCCCGCAGCCCCGCTATCTGCGGGGCGAGGGAATACTTCATCTCCGCCAGAATAAAAAACTTGCGTTCAGTAAAAACAATATTAAAATATGGCGCAACTGCTCCAAGGATTCTCTATGTCTTCATTGCACTATGTTGCCGGAATTGATTTCGGAACGACTAATTCTGCCGTATCTGTTTCGGATGGCGGCGTGCCACGCATGGTTCAAATTACCGATAATTCTGATACGATACCGACAGCATTGTTTTTTGACGATATGGATCGACAAGTTTATATAGGGTATGGTGCGCATAATAAGTATCGTGAACCTTTTTCCGAAGGACGTTTTATGCGCAGTTTAAAGCGAATCCTGGGAACACCAACAATGACGGCCGGGACGCAAATACATGGCAGATATACTAAATTTGAAGATATTATTGGATATTTTATTCAGTCCCTAAAAGAAAGGTTAGATTCATGCGTTGGCACGTCTGTTACAGATGTTGTGATGGGGCGGCCTGTGCATTTTCGTGATAATGATGCCAGTGGTGATGAAGCAGCGCAAAAACAATTAGAGCAAATTGCACATAATGTGGGATTTAAAAATATAGGCTTTCAGTACGAACCAATTGCTGCTGCGTTTTCACACGAGCAACGGTTATCGTCAGAGCATTTAGCAATCGTAATAGATATTGGTGGCGGAACATCTGATTTTACGGTTATACGTCTGGGGCCAAAATTAGTACATAAAACGGATAGGGCAGATGATGTTCTGGCAAACACAGGCGTTCGAATTGGTGGTAATGATTTCGATCGAAATTTTGCATTCGATAAATTCATGCCTTTGTACGGTCTGGGAACACTGTATAGCAGTGGCGATAAGATATTACCGGTGCCAAATGCGCCATATATTGACTTGGCGACTTGGTCGTCGGTCAACAGGGCTTACTTGCCCAGTGTTTGGAATTTGATGCGTGGCGTTCAAATTGGTGCGTTTGAGCCCGAAAAAATATCTAGGCTGATGGAAATATTGCAAAATAATCTGGGGCATACAAGTCTGGATTATGTTGAACAGAGTAAAATAGAATTGTCTGTGCACGATACGATTGCACAGAAACTGGATTTTTTGTCGGACTGTCCGCTTATAGACACAAGTGTTTCAGAATTTGTGCGTACCATAGAAAACGATGTTGAAAAAATCAAACAATCTATGCTGCAATGCTTAATTCAGGCACAAATTAAGAACACAGATATTAGCTTGGTTATAATGACCGGTGGATCTACACAAATTCCGTATATTGCAAGAACTATAAGCGATATGTTTCCCAATGCCTTGCTGTCAGATTCTAATAAAATGGCCAGCGTTGGGCTTGGGTTGGCATATGATGCAATGCGCAGATTTGCCGAACCACAACATACAAAATAAAATTTTCCCTGTAAATTTCCTGTAAATATGGAATTTGTATGTGGGGTGTCGTAATAAAATCATATTCCGCCACTTTTTTGCCACGAAGTTGCCAGTAGGTGCAACGAAGGTAGCTTTTTTTGAATGTTTACAGTACTTAGACTTTTAAGATTTTGCCAGATAATACAAAATATCGTAAAACACTAGAAATATAAAAACTATGGGGTATATACGAATAACGGTGGCCAGAACGGTTTTTTCTTGAAAAAAACAGTTTCTTTATTGTAGATTAAAAATAACAAAACAACTTTGTTGAATTTTAAATTTGCAAAAGAGGTTAACATGGGGTTGTCAAATCTGATTAAGCCTGCAAAATTGGAACCTGGTGATACTGTTGCTGTAATCTCTCCTTCATGGGCGGGGGCTTCTGTATATCCAGAACGTTATTTGGCAGGCAAGAAACAGTTGGAAGAAGAGTTTGGCTTAAAAGTTGTTGAAGCGCCAAATACGTTAATAAGCGCGGAAGAAAATTTTTACAACCCCAAAAAACGTGTTGATGATTTGCATTGGGCGTTAACTAATAAAGATGTAAAAGCGATTATTCCTATGATAGGGGGTGACGATTCCATCAGAATGTTGCCGTATATAGATTTTGATTTAATACATAATAATCCAAAAATATTATTGGGCTATTCCGATAACACAGTTTTACACTACGCTTTTTTGTTCGCAGGTGTTCAACCTTTTTATGGTCCCTGCATGATGTGTGGTGGATTTTCAGAAAATGGGGGTATGTTCGATTATTTTAAAGATTCTGTATACAAGACTCTGTTTTCTGCTTCTGAAATAGGTGAAATTAAGCCTAATATGAATGGCTGGACAGATGAAGAATTGCCATGGAAAGATCCTGCAAATCAGAGTGTAAAAAGACAAATAAAAGAATCGCAAGGTTTCAAGTTTATCAATGGCCAAGGAACTATTACAGGTCGTTTAATTGGTGGTAGCTTGGAAGTAATGGAGATGTTAAAAGGAACGAAAGTATGGCCTTCTTTAGACGTGTATGATGGTGCAGTATTTTTTATAGAAACATGTGAAGAAGCTCCTGCTGCTGATTATGTTGTTAGGTGGATGAGAAACTATGCTGCTACTGGTGTTTTAGAGCGTCTTAAGGGTATAATTATTGGGCGGCCCGCAAACGTGTCGGTGGACGAGCTGGATAAGTATGCGGATGCAGTCTTGCAAGTTGTAAAAACAGAAAATAATCTAGACATACCAATTGTTTCAAATCTTGATTTTGGTCATACGGATCCAATGTTTTTAATCCCGTATGGCGCGATGGCAAAGATAGATGTTGACAATAAAACATTTTCCATATTGGAAAACGCAGTAGTTTGATATAGTATTACAACAAAAAACCGCAAATTTGCGGTTTTTGTCTATGCTATCAAGCAACCAGTTGGCTTAACAATTTCCTTATATGTTCATCGTGCAGTTTTGAAATGTACTCTTGATTTATATATGTGCCATTTTTGAACTGCACTTTGCCATCATCTGTGATTCTGCTGTTTGTTAAATCGCGCAAAACAGTTGAATATTCATCTGTATTTTCATTGTTTTTATATTTTACTTCAATCGCATAATAGCACATTGGGTTGCGTCCCATAGATTGGGTGTATGAATCACATGTACTGGAACATCCTGCGCAACAAGCCGGTGCATAGGGACATTCTGCACAAAATCCCGTCAGTTCTTTTATTCTGTTGCAACGTTGATTCCATTTTGAAAAATTTTCATCTTCCCAAATTTCCAAAACAGATTTTTCGCGCAAATCTGCATCGATATATTTATCGTTATATATTGACAGACACCCCAAGACCTTGCCATTGCTGCGGATTCCCATAACATATTTACCAGCAGGACACCCATGCCAGTTATCGTTATATATGTTTACCGAATTCGGGATAACGTCTGAATAATAACCAAAATCATGCATTCCAATGATGTCTAGTTTGGTTTGTGATATTCTGCGTTGATAACACGCCAACAACATTCCTGTTACATAGTATTCCAGACTGCTTAATGATATATCTTCGCTCATTCTGCCGTATGGCGAACCAATCTGCATTTGCCAGCCATTAAAGAATGAATCTTGTAACAGCGGTACAAACTCATGCAAATCTAATACATTCAATGCTGTAACGGTTGTTATTGCCGCGGTCAGCAGGTTGTATTTTTGAAAATATTGCCCCAGTTCAAAAATTCGATTAAACATTCCTGGGAAATTGCGTATTTTATCGTGCTTTTCTGCGCAGGCGCCATCCAGACTAATTCCAACGGTCGTGACGCCGTTTTCTGCCAAGAATTTGATTTTTTCTTCATTCAACAGAAAAGCGTTTGTTACGATTGCGATTTCGATGTTATTTTGGTTTAAACGTGAAACGATATCACGCCACGCACGATGTAAAAACACTTCGCCACCAATCAAGGTTACTTTTCTGCAACCTGCTTGTCCTAATTCATCGCATACGCGCAATATTTCTTCATCAGTTAAATTGTCTTGACGATCAACACCTGCCGCTGAACCGCAATGCAAACAACGCGCATTACAGTGCAGTGTTAATTCCCACACAACATTATCAAAATATCTATCAATCATATCAAAACTTACTTTGTATTATCTTTTGACGGAAAGCATTTGCCAACACCGTACTTGGTTGACACTTGATTTGACGGGACGCGTGGTTTTGAAATGCCATATTTTGTTGCAACATCGTTCCTTGGTGAATTATCTGGTTTGACAATCCCGTACAGAGGTATCGCACCTCTTCCAATATCAGGATTATTTATCACAGGTTCACGTTTTCTTAACAAGCGTTTCAGCGCATCCAGACGTTCGCGTGCGTACAACGGCACATTAAGTGCAGGTAAAACGCTGATAATGATTTCCTTTGTTGCCTGACCGGCCTTGCCAGATTCCATAATGTTTTCAAAAATGCCGATGGCAATAGCGGCATATTCCTTGTCGTTTCCAACAATAGACTGCACTGAATTTACCAAACAAGCAAATGAAATATCTGTGTTGTCTTTGTGTGCTGAATATTCCTGAAAGAAAGCCAACGCTTCTTTTTTTGTTACAGAAGCGGTTTTAACCTCTAATAACTTGGTTGAATATTTATAGACTAATCCTCTTTCACCTAAACCAAACATCGCATCTCCTTTTTTCTAAAATTGTGTCAAAAAGGGCAAAGTTTGTCAATGTGATATTTAGAAAAAAAGAACAAAAAACAGCTAAAAGTACAGCCAATCAACAAAAATCATCGTTTGTGTCTGCAGTATTTTGGAATGTTTTTTTTAATGCGGTGTCGGTCTTGGTTTGGTGTACTGTGCAGTGCGCGGGTTTATAGTGTTCTAACATTTAGCCATTGTTTTTCTTTTTGATTTTGTATTATGGCTTCTTGCACTATTTTCATCACTGTTTGATAATCTTGGGCCAGATATATTGCATTTCTTGTTGTTGTAACGTATGTTCTGCCCGATGAAGTTTCACCGATTGCGATAATATAATCAGTATTAATTGAAATTTTTTCATTATATTCATGTATTAAATCAACAAATGGCATACTTTAATCCTTTTAATCATGTTGTGCAAGATTGTATACAAAATATGCAAAATGTCAAGTTTTTTTTTATAAGTTTAACGTATTATGAAACGGTTCATTTAACAAAAAGATTATGTTTTTAAATTAAATATGGTATAATATAAATAATGATAGCAGAAATTAAAACTATATTGGACAAACTGCACACGATATTTCGCGGTGCTGTTGGACCACGAACGCGCATTGAATATATGCAAGCACATAAAATACCTGAAACGGATAGGGATTGGCATTTTGGGCTGTCTGCCGAAGATATAATAAAAGATAAAATCCCTGCCAATGTTATGGGGTGTACTGGACGGGCAAAGTTGTTTTGCAAGCTGGCAGCTGATAAAGGAATAAAAAGTTTTGTTGTTTGCACCGCTAAATATAATGATTGGAAAGCGACGCGTAATGGCAATGCAAATCATATGAATGGGCATCAAATCATTGCTGTTGAAATTGACGGGAAAATGCGTGTTTTTGACCCAGGACAAAAGGATTTGGTATTTATTGATACTAAGTTAGAAAGTGGCGAATTTATTGATGCAACCGGCAGTGGCAAAAAAGAATACATTATCACAGCGGTTGTACCTGGTTATGAATTTACAAAAATGAATACATACCAACAGCTTAGCAATTTATATTCCAGTGGCGATATGAATAATTCTGCATTTACAATCAAACCTCAAAAAGCAAACATTTTTAACAATGGCAGGAAGCCTGTAGCCAATAAAATTGCAAGCATATCTAACCGCTTGATGCCAGGCAGAGAAGACGAATAAAACAGATATCAGATTTTTCACAAATAAATAAAAATAAGCACAACGAATACGAACTAAGAAAAAAGGTTAGGTTTCTCACCTTTTCTTTTTAATAGTTCGCAAATCACCAAAAAGGTGTCTGTTTTTACCACCCAATTTACGAACTCACGAAACACTTGGAAAACAAACAAAAAACCGACCCAAAAGGTCGGTTTGAATTTTTGGCAGGGCCATCTGGGCAGTTCACGAGTTGATTTTATTCGTGATTTGTTGGTGTTTGGGAAAGAAATAAAAATATTTATGCAAATTTTATGATATAATGTAACAAGAAATGGGTAAAAGGAAATAAAAACATGAATAAAAAATTACAGCTGTTGCTAGCAAATATCGCCTTGAATAATTCTCCTTATGGAACAGAATGGTATTCTGGGCCAAAACGTTTTGAAGATAGTTTAATTGCACGTGGTGTAAAACTTCCCCATAATTTATATTGTAAATATAAATTACCAGGAGATACTGAACCGGAAGCTTATATGCAAAAACTGGCTTTATACAGTTTTTTTATCAATTATGATTCTTGGGGATATGCTTGTTTAGAAGAAAACAAACAAATAACACAATCTGAAAAAGATTTGATAGTTAATGAAATTCATGCAAAACAAAAAGAATATGCACAAAGTTTATTAGACGATGGTAAAGAATTGTTAAGATTGAATCCAAATTTGCAACACCTGTTGATTAATTCACAAAATGTTTTTGATGTTTTGTCTGGTGCTACTTTTTGGTACCTGCCACGCAATATAGAATATTTTATCGATTGTAAAAAACGTGATATTAAAAAAGAACAAGAAAACTATGAAATTATTAGTAGTTTTGGTATAAAAGAATCATGTGGCATTCTTGCTCCAGAAATAGCAGACATGGTAATTTCAGCATTGAGGAAACACACAAATATCATGCCCAATAAACACAAAAATAGATAAAGAGATACATTTTTGATTAAAAAGTTAGTAAATTGGCGAAATGGGCTATGTTTTTACCGCCCAACTTACGAACTTGTGAAAGTATTGCAAAATCAATAAAAAACACCGCTTCGTGCGGTGTTTTGATTTCTGGCAGCCCCAACATCGCCCCTTGACAACCAATAACCAAACCTAGATGCAAAAACTCTATTAACCATATCCGTTTTTGCAGGTTTGCTAATTGTTCGTCTGCGTATTCGCCATGCGTGCCAGTGGGCGTTGCCCACGAAAACTGCGTTGTCATATGGTGCATACGCACCAATGTCGGCACTCTGGCGTATCCGGTTGGGGCGTTTTAGGCAAAATAAAAAACGACCCGAAGGTCGTTTATTATTTTGGCAGCCCCAACCGGATTCGAACCGGTGTTCTCGCCTTGAAAGGGCGGTGTCCTAGGCCTCTAGACGATGGGGCCAAAACTGCCGTATCTTTTATGCCGGCAAATTATACTGTTTTATAACCCCATTGTCAAGTAAATAACAAAAATTATTTTGTTTCTGGTTGAACAGCAGATTCTGTGGCCACATCCGTTTCAACTGTCGCCACTGTTTCTGATTGTGTTTCAGGCTGTACATCAACCTGTGTAAAGACAATTTCTTTGCCGTCATTCGCAATCAAGGTCAACTTGCCTTCGTCCAACGTGTATTTTTCAACAGTTGGCATAAATTGGAAGTATTCCTGTTCAGTTTCCATTGCCTGTGGTTCGCCCATCATCATTGTTGACGCGAATCCTTCAAATTTGATATTGTAGCCATCTGCGGTGTATGCGCCGTTGTATCTGTTAACGACACTGCCATACACACGCATTTCGGTTGGGTCAAAAGATATAGTAATATCAACCCCAGGCTGTGCAGACACAAAGTTAAGTCCTTTTAGTGCATCAGGATTTTGTGAGTCGTTACCACATGCCCCCAGTGCCAACGCGCAAATTCCGGTTGCAATCAGTTTAAGTTTCATAATATCTCCTTTTTAATTATTAAACCCTTAAGGTTAATTATAAACAAAAAAACAAAATAATAAACAAGAAAAAGCACCTAAAAAAACGAATATTATCGCTTGACAAATCAAAAAAAAGTATTATATTTTTTTGTAAAAAGGTGGTGAAATTAATTAAAAAAACATAAAGGACAAATGATGGATAACCAAAAAACAAAGAAAATATTGTGGGGCACAGTTTTGACTGGGATGCTGATGGGCGCACCAAGTTGTTCAACTGGCGAACGCGATTCCGAAAGCGATGACGTATCACAAACAGAATTAGTTATCACAGGAACCGATAAAAGAAGTGTGGAGAAATACAACACAGAACTATTTGAAAGTTTACGCAGTAAAATTAAATTCGGGTTGGCATTTGTTGAAAATTATTATCCGTACATATATGATGATGGTGGCGGTACTTTAACAACTGGTCATGGGCTTACTGTTTTATATGAACCAAACGGAACCTGTAAAAAAGTAACAAAAGATACCCCTGTACCAAGTTTGTCAGAATCAGACCTTTACAAGGGGCGTTATATGACGATTGAAATGTTAGAAGATATTCAAAAACACGTAAAGGTGCCAATGGATGAAAACACAATGTTAGCAACGTGCGTGTTTAGATATTGCATTGGTGGGACAAATTTCAAACACTCGGAATATTTGAAGCAGTTGAACAAGGGAAAAACAGGCGCTGAATTGACACCATATTTGACGGGTTTCCGTCAACAAAAAGGCGTATTAAAAAGACTATACTTTTTCGCTGCGTTGATGGAGGGCAAAATAGAATATTCTGACTTGTTGGATTTACGCACCGAAGGTTGTTATAATATTAAAACGTGGCAAGAATTACTCGGCAACAAGGATAAAGGTTTTTATAGTTGGAATTTTCAAAATATTGATAACCATCTAGAAATAGCAAAAAAAGAAAGAAGTGTAAGTCTATATGTTTGGGATGCAAACGGTAAAAAATTTAAAACAATAAGTCATAAATGTAAATTAGTTAAAGATATTGTCCCAGAGTATATTTACAACGAGGTTTCTGGTAAAAGACATAAAAAACCAAACCGTAAAACAGAAGACGAGACAAAAAGATATAACGCAAAGCAAGCCATAGAAACCAAGAATGAAGAAAACAGTAAAAATGCGGACACTCAAAATGATATTTCCTATATTGCGTATCAAAATTGCGATTACAAAACCGCATTAAACGCAGGAAAAAAAGCATTAAAGTACTCTGTGTCCAGCAAGCAGTATGGGGCTGCGCATTACAACATTGGTGTAGCGTACTCTGCGATGGGAAAGCCTGGAAAAGCGATAGATAATTTAAAATTATCTATATCGTTCAATAAAACAGATGCAGCAAAAGACGCGTTAAATGTAGCCACGCACAAATACAAAATAAAGCGTAACACTGCGATAGCATATAGTGCAAGTGCATTAGCGCTTAGTGCTGGTATTGCTGCGCTTGTCCGCAGAAAACGTATGTTGCAAAAACGTCAAAGATAGTAATTTGTTGCTCTGACACCGAAACAGCACCAAAATCAGGTGCTGTTTTTTTATAAATAAAATTTGCAATTTG